>CAMFLL010000105.1 GCA_945957405.1 uncultured Mycolicibacterium sp.
GTCCCGGTCAGAACGGTGCCGCCGCGGCTGGAGAACTTCAGGATGGGCCAGCCGCGTTGGCGCGCGACGGCGGCCATCTTGCCCTCGGGGTTGGTGGGTCGCGGATTGCCGACCAGGTACATCAGCGCGACGTCTTCATTACCGTCGGCGTAGAAGTAGCTGTCCTTCAGGTCGATACCGCGCTCGGCGGCGAACTTCTGCACGGCGTTGGCCTTACCGGGGCCCCACAGGATGGGCCGGACGACATCACCGGTCAGCACACCGTCGTCGTCGACGACGAACTTGTTGGTCAGCGTGTTGGGGATGCCGAGGAACCGGGCCACGGGTTCGACCTGGATGGTCAACGCCGAGGAGCTCAGGCACACGGTGTGGCCTCGGTCGAGATGGGCGCGCACCAACTCGCGCATCTCGGGGTAGATCCGCGATTCGATCTTGTGCCGGAAGAGGCGCTCACCGACCTCGTCCATATCGCTGATCGACCGGCCTCGCATCGCCGTGGACGCCGAGGTGATCAAGTCTTCGAACTCCGAGCGCCCCAGCTGGTGGTTCAGACCCGCCTGGACCAGGTTGAACATGTCACCGATGCCCAGCTCCCGGCGCCGGAACTGCTCCTGGGTCAGGATCACGCCGGTGAACCCGGCGACCAGGGTGCCGTCGAGGTCGAAGAACGCGCCGATCTTGGGCCCCGCCGGGCTGGCCTTGACCTCGGCCACCGAGCCGGGTAGTCGCAGGTCGCGTGATGGGGTCATGATTCCGCCGATCCGTTGGTGGAGATGTCGCCGGCCGGGCCGCCGGAAGTGGTGGCCGGCGGGAATGTCGCGGGCGCCGACGTCGGCGGCGGGTCGCCCGCGAGCGCAAGGACCTCGTCGAAACCTTCCTCGAGGCACTGCGCCCAGAGCGGTTCGTCGATGATCGACGCGCGGTCATAGCGGGTGGTGACTGTGCACCAGCCGCTGCGCGACACCAGCACCACCATCATGGCCACGCCCGGCAATGGCCCGATTCCGTACTGCCGCAACACCTTCGATCCAGCGATGAAGGTGTCTCCGGCGAACACCGGCACATTGCTGGCCTGGACGTCGGAGGCGATCACCGAACCTGTCATGGCCTCGAGCAAGGTATCCGGCAGCAGCGACAACACCGGTGCCACGGCACTCATCACGTCGAGCGCGGCTTCCTCGCGACGCTGTGTCATCTGCGCCCGGATTTTCAGGATGCGCTTCTGCGGGTCGACGGTGGCGATCGGCGCCGCGAGGTTGACCCCGGCGAATCGGTTGCCACCGGCGGGATCAGAGTCGGCCCGCAGATTCACCGGTACCGCCATGGGCAGCGTCGCGATCGGAACCCCGAGCGCTTCGTGGTAGCGGCGCAGGGCACCACACAGCGCGGCGAGGTACGCGTCGTTGATGGACCCGCCCGCGGCCTTGGCGGCGCGGTGCAGATCCGAGAGCTTCATGTCGAGCGCTTCGCTGCGCGTCGACAGGCTGCGCCTGCGCAGCAGGGGCGAGGGCTCCGCGGCCTGCCGCACCACCCGCCGGCCCGAACTCGCGTAATCCACCGCCGACGTGACCAGCGAACCGGGTCTGGCGATCGCCTTCCCCACCGCGCCGATGGCCCCGGTCACCACGCCACGGATGGCACCGACGAGGGCGCCGGGCAGGTCGTTGATGCCCTGGCGCATCAGGTCGTTCGGTGAAAGATCCTGCGGGATGGGCATGGGCGCCGCCGGTCGTGGCGGGGCGTCGGCCTCCAGGTCGTAGATCTCGGCGAACATCGCCACACTGCCGACCCCGTCGGTCACGGCATGGCTCAGGTGCAGCAGCTGGACCGCCCGACCATCGGCGAGGCCCTCGATCAGCGTGGCGCTCCACAGCGGCCGGGAGATATCCAACGGGGACTGCTGGATCACCTCGGCCATGTCGAACACCTGGCGCAGCGTTCCGGGCTCGGGCACCCGAACCCGGCGGACGTGATAGTCGAGGTTGAAGTCGGGATCGATGACCCACCGTGGCGCGGCGGTGGGCAACGTCGGCATGACGACCTTCTGGCGCAGCCTCGGTATGCGCCGCGAGGCGTTCTCGTAAGTGGCCCGGTAGCGGTCCCAGTCCGGTGCGTGGTCGAGCACCTCGAGCGCCATCACACCAGAGCGGGTGCGCGGATTGGCTTCACCGCGGTGCAGCAATTGATCGACGGCGCTGAGTTCGTCGGACGTCGTTCTTGTCTCGGCCGCTGTCGACGCGTCGAAGGGTTCACTCACGGGTTGCTCCACGCCTCCTTGTCGCGTCCCGACCACCGTTCTGCCTGCACCACGCTAGTCCGCACGGCGCGACGGCGAGACCCGATTCTACGGATCACGGGGGCTGGCCGCGGGTGCTGGTCGAGTCCACACCAAAGGTGATGCAATAGGGCGTGATTGGCTGGTCAGGAGCCTCACACGGCGGTGCCGACGGCCCGCGCCGCCGGCGCACGGTAGCGGCCGTACTCCGCGCCGAGGAAATCGGCGACGGCATCCGAGACCATCTGGGAGCGCATCGTGGCCACCGTGTCGAACGCATGGTGGGCGTTGGGGATCTCGGCATGCGCCACCGTTGCTGCGCCCGCGGTCCGCAGTGCGTCGACGAAGGCGCTCGCCTGGGTGTGCGGGATGACCGAGTCGTCACGACCGTGCAGGACGAAGAACGGTGGGGCACCGGCATGCACATGGGCGATCGGTGACGCCGCCCGGAACCGGCCGGGATCATCGGCCAGTCGCGACCGCATGACGAAGCGCTCCAGGAAGGGCAGCATCAGGTCACACATGTTGTCGGCGTCGGTCAGGTCGTAGGCGCCGTAATACGGAACGACGGCCTGCACCGCGGTGTCGACGTGTTCGAAGCCGGGCTGCAGGGTGGCATCGTCGGCCGTCAACGCTGCCAGCGCACCCAGGTGCGCCCCCGCCGAACCACCGGTGACCGCGATGAAATCCGGGTCTCCCCCGTAATCGGCGATGTTCTCACGGATCCAGGCGATGGCGCGCTTGACGTCGATGATGTGGGCCGGCCAGGCGGTGAGCGGGCTGCGGCTGTAGTTGATGGTCACGCAGATCCAGCCGAGCTCGACCATGCGGCTCATCAGGGGAACGGCCTGGCCACGCTTCTCACTGATGGCCCAGGCGCCGCCGGGGATCTGCAGCACCACCGGCACCCGGTTCTCGGGGGTGACGTCCGGTCCGCGCCAGACGTCGAGCAGATGATCGCGGCCACCGGGTCCGTAGGAGATGTTCTTGGTCGCGACGGCGTAGCGGCTGCGCTGGGTGGCGTGCCACACACCGGCCACGCTGTGCCGCCGGAACACGGGTTCGGCGACGGGGTGCAGCACCTGCTCGGAATAGTCGGCGCCGAGGGCCTCGCCGAGCGCCTCGTGCAGCACGGCCTCGGCCCGCTGGGTGGCCCAGCCATGGGTGAACCGGTGCACGGGAGCCACGTTGACGGCCGAGAAGGCGTGCCCGGTCAGCACATGCAGGGGGAATTCGGTGGCGGCCCATCCGGCCAGCCACATCGCCAACGACGGGCAACCTCGCAGCAGCAGCGCCGCTGACCGCAGCGTCTCCACCGGGTCCGACGCCAGGCGCAACGCCTGAGCGCCTGCGCGCATACAGCGCCGGGACACGTTCACCGTTGAACTCATCGCAGTGCACCTTTGCAATCACGCGTGGGCGTCGTCACCCGCGGGCGACCGGCAATCACTCCCCAGGGCTATGCCGCGCGTCACACAGTAACCAATGAAGGCCACGACGACGAGCATTTGGCGGGGCGTGTGACGCACGACGGCGCAGCGCGTCCGGCATGTACCTCTTGACCTGCGCATTGCCGGCGAGCACGGCGAGATTTGTTCGGCGCGCGCACCTTTGGTGGTCTGGCGGCATCCGAGGGAAAAACCGCAAAAAGCGCCCCCGGCAGGGATCGAACCTGCGACCGACCGCTTAGAAGGCGGTTGCTCTGTCCGCTGAGCTACGGGGGCAGCGCACTCACCCTAGCCGAAACCGGATCCGGCGAACACGCGCATTACCGTGCGTGAACCAGGGCAAACGCCGCACTACAGGCCGGTGTGCCGGTTCGGCGATACGCCGTCGATCACGTGCTACGCCGACCGATGGCAACCTCGCGCACCCCTCACCGATCGTGCACGAGACGGCCGGTACCGTGCCGCGTATGCACGACGACGAGACGGACATCGACGACGAATTCGCCCAGCTGATCGGCGACGAGGAACTCACCGAGGACGAGGTCGAGTTGTCCGAGCACGATGCCAACGCCCACACGCTGTCGATTCGCCGCGCCGACGGCACCGAGGTCGTCACGGTGTCCACGTTGGGTTCCGGACAGCCGTGGGCGGTGTTCATGGCGCCCGGGGGCCGGGTGCAGAACGCCTACGTTGGCGGGGTGGACAGCCCCCTGGTCTGGCTCAACAGCGACGACCACGCAGTGTCGCGTGACGAGGACGGAACGTACGTCATCACCATCGACTGACGTCGTCATGGGGCGCTGAACCCGATCAACCAGCCTCGGCACCGACCTCCAGATTGCGGGGGTGATAACACGCCGCCAGGTGGCGTGCGTCGAGTTCGGCCAGCGCCGGTTCCTCCCCCGTGCACACCTCGGTCGACCAGCGGCACCGGGTGTGGAACCGACATCCCGACGGCGGGTCGATGGGACTGGGCACATCACCTTCGAGCACCACACGTTCGCGGGTGGCGTTGCGGCGTGGGTCGGCCACCGGAACCGCCGACAGCAACGCATTCGAGTACGGGTGAAGGGGCCTGTCGTACAACGCATCCGAACTGGCCGTCTCGACGATCTTGCCCAGGTACATCACGGCCACCCGGTCACTGACGTGCCGCACCACGCCGAGATCATGTGCGACGAACAGATACGACAGGCCGAATTCGTCCTGCAGATCCTCGAGCAGATTGACAATCTGTGCCTGCACGGACACATCGAGCGCCGACACCGGCTCGTCGGCGATGATCAGCTTCGGCCGCAGCGCCAGCGCCCGCGCGATACCGATGCGTTGCCGCTGGCCGCCGGAGAACTCGTGCGGGTAGCGGTTGTAATGTTCGGCCTGCAGGCCCACCCGGTCCAGCAGATCCTGCACCGTGCGCTTGACCTCGGCGCCGCCGGCCAGCCCGTGCAATTCCATTGGGTCGCCGATGATCTGGCCGACCCGCTTACGCGGATTCAGCGACGCGTACGGATCCTGGAAGATCATCTGGATCTGCCTGCGCACCGGCCGCAGCTGCCGCCGCGACATACCGACAAGCTCTTGACCGTCGAAGCGCACCGACCCCGACGTCGGATGGATCAGCTGCAGGATCACGCGGCACAACGTCGACTTACCGCAACCCGATTCACCCACCAGGCCCAGTGTTTCGCCCTCACCCAGGACCAGGCTGACACCGTCGACGGCGCGCACCCGCCCGACCTCGCGCTCGACGATGACCCCGGCCTTGATCGGGAAATGTTTGACGAGATCGGTTACCTCCAACAGCGGGGCTGAATCACTCATCTCGCCACCGCCTTGCGCAGTCCGATCCGGCCGTCGACATCTCGCAGCATCCTTTTGTCGGCGGGTTCCAGCCAGCACCGGTCGCGGTGCGCGTCGTCGCGCAACACCAGCGGTGGCGGCTGCCCGCACTTCCCGAACTCGTGCGGACAGCGCGGCGCGAATCGGCAGCCCTCCGGGGGATCGAGCAATGACGGTGGTGCACCGCCGATCTGGGGTAGCCGGGTATGGACGGGTTGGTCCAGCGGTGCCAGCGAGCCGAGCAGGCCCCAGGTGTACGGGTGTTGCGGGTTGTAGAAGATGTCGTCGAGGGCGGCGTCCTCGACCACCTGCCCGGCGTACATCACCAGCACCCGGTCGGCCACCTCGGCCACCACGCCGAGATCGTGGGTGATCAGCACGACGGCAAGGTCGCGTTCGGTATTGAGCTGTTCGATCAACCGCAGGATCTGGGCCTGGATGGTGACGTCCAGCGCGGTGGTGGGCTCGTCGGCGATCAGGATCTGCGGCTCCAGCGACAGGGCCATTGCGATCATGACGCGCTGCCGCATCCCCCCGGAGAACTCGTGCGGGTAATCCCGCACGCGCCGTTCGGGATTGGGGATGCCGACCGAACGCAGCAACTCGACCGAGCGGTCGAGCGCCTCCGAACGGGAGACATCGCGGTGGGCACGGATCATCTCGCTGATCTGATCGCCGACCCGGTAAACCGGGTTCAGCGACGTCATCGGATCCTGGAACACCATGGCGATGTGCTCGCCGCGGATATCGCGCCAGCCTTTGTCGTCCAGGTCGGTGAGTTCCTGATCGCGAAACCGCACCGACCCGGAGATCTCGGCGTTCGGGGCGCGGGTCAGCCCGAGCAGCGTCTGCGCGGTGACACTCTTGCCCGATCCGGATTCGCCGACGATGGCGAGAACTTCACCGGCGGCCAGCTCGAACGACACCCCGTCGACAGCCCGCACCACCCCGTCCTCGGTCCCGAAACCGACGCGCAGATCATTCACACTCAACAGTGGACTCATGCCGGTGCCGCCTGCCCAAGCCGGATACGTGGATCGAGGAATGCGTAGAGAATGTCGACCAGGGTGTTGAACAACACGATGAAGAACGCGCCGTACAGTGTGACGCCGATCAGCGGTGGCAGATCGAGGGTCCCGATCGCCTGTCCGGCATAGAGGCCGACACCGTTGAGGTTGTACACCGTCTCGGTGAGAATGGCACCACCACCGACCACCGCACCGAAATCAAGGCCGAACAGCGTGATGATCGGAATCATGGACAACCGCAAGACATGCCGGATGCGGACCTGTCGTTCACTGATCCCCTTCGCGCGTGCCGTGCGGACGTGGTCGTCGTTCATCACGTCGAGCATGTTGGATCGCAACAGCCGGCTGTAGAACCCGATGTAGAGGACCGCCAAGGTCAACCACGGCAGCACCAGGTGGTAGGCCCATTGTCCGGGGTTCCTGGTGAAGGGTACGTAACTACTGGTCGGGAACCACTGCAGCTTGAAACTCAAGTAGTACAACAGGATCGCGGCCAACCAGAACACCGGCATCGAGATACCCACCAGCGACAGGATGGTCAGCGCGCGGTCGGTGAACTTCCCGACGTGGACGGCGCTGAGATAGCCGAACCAGATGGCCAGAGCCATCCAGATCACAGCCGCCCCGATGCACAGCGACAGCGTGGCCGGCAGCCCCTTCCAGATCTGCTCCACCACGTTCTGCGAACTGGCGTACGACGTCAGCTCGCCGGTCAGCACCTTACGCATCATGGTCAGGTACTGCACCGGCAGCGGCTGATCGAGGCCGAGATCGGCGCTGACGCGGGCGATCAACTCGGGTTTGGCGTTCTTCCCGGCGATCCGGACCGCGGGATCGGAGTTCGGGATGACGTTGAAGATCAAGAACACCAGCACCGAGATCGCGAACAGCACCGCGATCATGCCCACCAGACGCCGGGCGATGAAACGGGTCATCGTCAGTGCGCCAATCGGATCTTGGCCCGCGGGTCGAGCGCATCTCGCAGGCCGTCTCCGAACACATTGAGCGACAGCACAGTGAGCACGATCATCAACCCGGGAACAATGGTCAGATGCGGTGCGGTGTAGATGTTCTGGTACCCGTCGGCGATCATGGTGCCCCACGACGCGTTGGGTGCCCGCACGCCGGCGCCCAGGAATGACAGCGCCGACTCGAGCAGCATGTTGTTGGCGATGTTGAGCGTGAAGAAGACGATGACGGTCGAGACCACGTTGGGCAGCAACTCGGTGGACATGATCCTCAGCGGCCCTTTGCCCTGTGCCACAGCAGCCTCGACGAACTCCTTCTCCCTCAGCGCGAGCACCTCACCGCGGATGGGTCTGGCCATGTACGGGACGTAGACGAAGCCGATGATCAGGATCGGTATCCACAGCGAGTCGCCGGCTATGGCAAATGAGCCGATCTTCAGGCCGCCCAACGCCAGTGCGGTGCCCAGCGCGATGCCGAGCAACAACACCGGGAACGCCCAGACCACGTCCATGATGCGCGACAGCACCGCATCGATCCAGCCTCGGTAGAAGCCACACAACAGGCCGACGATCACCGCGAACACCGTGGTGACCAGCGCCGAGGCAACCCCGATGTAGATCGACGTGCGCCCGCCGTACATCAACCTGACCATGACGTCGCGACCGTTCTGGTCGGCACCCAGCAGGTACCGACCGTGCAGGCCGGGCCCGATCGGCGTGCCGTCTGGCGACACGACGTCGGTCTCCTGACCGTCGATCAGCACCTTGTCGGTGATGTGGTTCTCGTTGGGCCCGGTGTGTGCCACGTGGTCGGCCCACAACGGGGCGGCCAGGCAGAACAGCACAATCACGATGAACAATCCGCCGAAGGCCAGCGCAACCTTGTTGCGCCGCAACCTCAACCACGCCAGATACCAGGGACTTCGGCCCTGGATCCGGGCTTTGGGCACGCCGACGGGAAGTACCGGCTCGCCGGGCGCCTCCACTGTGTCCGCAGGGGTGGCCACGGCGGACTTACTTCAGCTTCAGCGATGAGTAGTCGTGGTTGAACAACACGTGGTGATACACCTGATCGAAGTCGACGCGATCCGATACGAATGTGGTGTACTGCTCGTTGCCGTACGGAGCCCATACCGCCTGCTCCATGTACGACTTGTCCAGCGCGGCGTACTGCTTCGCGACGTCATCCGAGAGCTGTTGCGTCAGCAGTTCGTTCATCTTCTTGTCGAGTTCGGGCTGGTTGGCCCGCGAGTAGTTGTTGCCATTGGTGGGCAGGATGCTGGCACCGTTGAGCAGCGGCCGGAAGAAATCGTCGGGATGCGGGAAGTCCTGGAACCAGTCCGCGAACCCGGTGTCGATGTCCGGGGTGCTCTGGTTACCGATCGTGGCCCAGTACACATCGCCGGCGATCACCTTGAGCGTGGCGTTGAAACCCAGCTGGGTCAACAGGTCGTGGTAGTACTCGCCGATTCGTTTGCGGTCTGGCTCGTCGTCGGTCCACACCGTGATGTCCTTGTCGGCGGGATTGGCTTCGGCGAGAAGCTGTTTGGCCTTGTTCATATCCGGCCCCGGGTACAGCTTGTACTCGTCGTATCCGGGCATGCCCGGCGGCAGGATCTGCTGCGTCGGGTGCAGGCGGCCGCCGAAGACGCGGTTGAGCGCCTCGGGGTCGATGGCGTAGTTGATGGCCTGCCGGACCTTGATGTCGTTGAACGGCGCCCGCTCGTTGTTCATCCAGAAGTAATAGGTGTTGATCGACTCCTCGAAGCGGAACCGGTCCCCGAACTTCGCTTTGACCTCGGCCAACCGGTCCGAATCGGGTGGGTCGACCATGAGGTCGATGGTGTTCTGCTCGACACCGGTGACCTGGGCGGTGTTGCTCTTGTTCTGGGTGACGACGATCTTGTCCACGTTGGCGTCAGCCACATCGGTGGCGCCCGCGTCCTTAACGGTGTTGAAGTTCGGGTTGCGCTCCAGCGTCAGCGTCTGCGGCGCTTCCACTTTGGTGATCATGAACGGCCCGCTGCCGGGTGGCGGGTTGTTGGTGGCGTCCTTGTCCAGCGGCGTCGTGGACGGCACGGGCGCCGAGAACGGCAATCCCAGCAGGTTGTCGAAGGTGCCGTTGGCCGCGGACAGGGTGATCGTGATGTCACCGGTGTTGTCGTCGGTGACGATGCCGCTGATCTTGTCGGCCTTGCCGTCGGCGTAGTCGCTGGCGCCCACGATCGGCTCGAAGAACACCGAACCACCCGAATCGGCCTTGAACAGACGCTGGATCGCATACGTGAAATCCGACGCCTTGATGGGAGTGCCGTCCGAGTACTTCATGTTGGGCCGCAACGTCAATTTGTAGGTCTTGCCGTCATCGGAGACCTGCGGCATGTCCTTGGCCAGCCCCGGCACGACCTTGGCACCCTCCTCACCCTTGACGTGCTTGTACGTCAACAGCGGGGTGTACACGTTGTAGAGCACCTCCCACCCTTCCAGGGTGTAGGAGAGCTGCGGATCGACGTAATCGGGGAACGATGTCATCGAGACGTTGGCCTCACCACCACCTCCACCGCCCGAGCCTGAGCCCGAACCCGAGCCGTCGTCGCTGCCGCAACCTGCGACGCCGAACGTCGCCAACGCTGCGATACAGCCGATTACGCACAACTCGCGCAGTTTTTGGCGCGCTGAAACCATGTCAAACTCCTGTCGCCGGGCTGTGTGGCTCCGTACACGTCTACGCCACTTTGACGAATCGGGTCTCATCTTTGACCGAATTGGGCGGCTCGGCACCCCGAAAGTTACCGATCGGTAGAACAGGGATCCGGCACCGATTGGTGATCACCCAGGTCGGGGGCTCACAACCCCTGCCGGCTCCCTCGAAACGATCAGAAAAATTGATCGTTTAGAGCCGACGGCCAGGCCGGCGCGAGCCCCGAAACGTCGTCGCGGCACGCCACGCACCGCCACCGCGATGCACGCCAGGCATGTTCCAGCATCCGCACTGTTCGTCCGGTCATCCTGCGCCGCAAGCATTTTCGACGACGTTCATCGCCCACGTGGTGTCGCTGCCGGTCCGGCTGTGCAGCGTGGGCGCCGCCAGCTGTCGAAGGGCCGGTCACACTCGGAGTAGCGTGCCCCCATGACCAGCTCCGATCTTGTGCTCTACGCCGTCTCCGACAAGGTCGCGCTGGTGACCGTCAATGACCCGGACCGCCGCAACGCCGTCACCGATGCGATGTCGGCGCAGTTGCGCGGGGCGGTCGACCGAGCCGAGGCCGATCCTGACGTACACGCGCTCGTCATCACCGGTGCAGGCAAGGCGTTCTGCGCCGGCGCCGACCTGAGCGCACTGGGCGCAGCCGCCGAAGAGGGGCTGCTGCGGATCTACGACGGTTTCATGGCCGTGGCGAACTGCGCGTTGCCGACGATCGCCGCCGTCAACGGCGCCGCCGTGGGAGCCGGCCTCAACCTGGCGCTGGCTGCCGATGTGCGCATCGCCGGTCCGCATGCGATGTTCGATCCCCGATTCCAGAAACTCGGCATCCATCCCGGCGGCGGCGCCACCTGGATGCTGCAACGTGGTGTGGGTCCGCAGGTGGCGCGCGCGGCGCTGCTGTTCGGTATGCGCTTCGACGCGCAGTCGGCCGTCGCGCACGGACTGGCACTCAGAGTGGCCGACGACGCCGTCGCGGCCGCGCTGGAATTGGCGGCAGGCCCCGCCGCGGCGCCGCGCGAGGTCGTTCTGGCCACCAAGGCGACCATGCGGGCAACCGCATCGCCCGGTGTCGTCGACACCGACTCGCACCACAGCGCGATGCGTGCCGAGCTGGGTCCGCAGGCCACGTCGATCCAGTCGCCGGAGTTCGCCGCACGACTGGCGGCCGCGCAGCGACGCTGACTACGGTGTGCTCAGCAGGCTGGCGAATCGCATTGCCCGCCAAGGCATGCGGCCGCCAGGACGGAGCTTGCCGCTAAGCACCGGCGACCACTGGCGGATCCTGCCGAAACCGAGAAGCAGGAACGTCACCGGGTCCGCGGTGATCACGCAGTCAGCGGGTTCGCCGGCCGCGGACACCGTCGCACAACCGTGCTGCACAGCGAATCGATAGCGCCCGCCGCCACGCATCCGTAGCTCGAAGCTCGCGCGCCGATGCGATCGCGACGGGCGCAGATAGCAGGGCGCGGCCGTCAGCACCGCAGGCAGCACCAGCAGCGCGTCATCGGTATTGATCGACCAGATCCGGTCGGTCGCGCGGGCGATGTCCCAGGAGTGGATCAACTGCTCGCCCAGCAGCAGGCCGGTCATCGTCGACGGGTCCAGCGCCAGGCCGTTGGGCGTCAGCACCGCCCGGCCCAGCGCCACGGTCCGGGCCACCGCCACGTACTGCGCGACAGCCTCTTCGAGTTGGGTGGCAAGACGATGCAGGTTGCGCTCGGGGACGTCGATCAAATGGCGCGCATTGACCTCAGCACTCACCCGCGCGGGCGACTCGGGTGGCCGATCGGCGTGGGTGAGGTAGCCACGCGCATAGCGGGTCAGCACTTCGGTGTAGTCGCGTACGTCGCCGATGACGTGGGCCGCCGTCTCGGCCGCCGTCCACGCGAGCCCTGGCACCGGCGCATCCGAGTCGGACACCCGGCGCCACATCCGCGCACTGCGGATCGCCGCTGCCTGTAGTGCGTCGAGGGTTTGAAGATGTCGCCGCAGGGTCTCGACGATCGGGCTGACGGCCTCGGACGGTGTGGAAGTACTGGTCTTCGCCTGCATCGATGTGCTCATCAGATGTCCTTTTTCGTAGTGGCGAGATTTTAGATACTGCTAATATTTCACATATTGTCACTATGTCAATAGGCTTTCATCATGCCGGAAACACCGCGACGGTCCCCACGGCCGTCCCTGCGCGCCGAGCAGGTCGCCCAGACCCACGGCGCCCTCGTCCGGGCCGGTCGCCGGCTCTTCGGCGAGAAAGGTTTCAAGGCCACCTCGGTCGAGGACCTGGCCCGCGAGGCGCGCGTGACCACGGGCGCGCTCTATCACCACTTCCCGACCAAGACCAACCTGTTCGAGGCGGTTTTCGAGCGGACGCACACCGAGCTCATGGAGGCGTCGACCAGCGCGGCCAAATGCGCCGCCAACAATCTCGACGAACTGGTCCTCGGTATCGACGCCTTCCTGGACGGGGTTCTGCAACCCGACGTGCAGCGCATCGTGGTCATCGACGGCCCGGCTGTTCTCGGCCTGGCCCGCTACACCGAGTTGGACGAGCGCTACGCCTTCGCCGTCATCGCCGAGTCACTGCGCGCCGCGACCGCATCCGGCGCGATCAAGGTCGACGATCCGGAGACCATCACCCGGCTACTGCTGGGCGCGCTGACCCGTGGCGCAATGCTGATCGCGAACTCATCGGATCCGGTGTCGACGCGGCACGCCGTGGCCAGCGCCATGCGGACACTGCTCAGCGGCTTCGCGCCATAGCCTGATCACAGATCGAGTAACGCGGTTTCGGGACTCTCGATCAGCGCACGCAGCTCGGTCAGGAAGGCCGCTACCTGCGCCCCGTCGGCCACCCGATGATCAAAAGCACAGGTCAGGCTCATGGTTGACCTGGCCACCACCTCACCCTCGACCACCACGGCTCGCGGCTTGAGTGAACCGATACCGAGGATCGCGGCCTCGGGATGATTGATCACCGGTACGCCCTCGTCGAGCCCGAGCGCGCCGAAGTTCGACACCGTGAACGTGGAACCTTGCAGTTCAGTCGGTTTGAGCGTGCCCGCACGTGCTGACTCGATGAGGCGGGTCACCACCTCGGACAGTTCACGCGTGGTCAACGTCTGTGCATCACGAACCACCGGCACCAACAGCCCGCGCGGTGCGGCCGTGGCGACTCCGAGATGGACAGCGTGATGCGTCTGCACCTGCGCGCCATGCGCGTCATCGACCCAGGTGGAGTTCAGAACTCGATGATGGGTCAGGGCCAGCACCAGGAGTCGTAGCGTGAGGACGAACGGCGTGAGACCGAGCGTGTCACGCAGCGCCAACAATCGCGTCCCGTCCACCTGGACGCCGGCATGCGCATCCGGGATCTCCCTGCGCGACAACGTCATCCGCCTCGCCATCTCCGCATGAACACCCCGCACCGGCTGCAGGTCATGGGAGATGCCGGACCGTTCCTGGTCCCGGACGCCGGCCGCCGTCAGCACCGCTTCCCGGGAGACCAGACCGTCGGCGCCCGGTTCGACACCGTTGATGTCGACCAGGAGTTCGGAGGCCAGTTTGCGGACGGCGGGCTTGGCGCGCGCACGATCGGGCCGATTGCGGCGGCTGCTGTCGCCGTCGGCGTCGGCTCCGTAACCGACGAGGACTGGGTTGCGTTTGACCGAATGGCGCACCGGCTCAGGGGGACTCGTATCTGAATCACGCACCTCCTCAACGGGGCTAGACCCTCGCCCCGCATCGTCGATGCTCGCATCGTCGATGCGCACCAACAACGCCCCGACCGGTAGCACATCCCCCACCTCGCCGCCGAGTTCGACGACCCGCCCCGCATAGGGGCTCGGTATCTCCACCTCGGCCTTGGCAGTCTCGACGGTGCACAGCGTCTGGTTCAGCTCGACGTGGTCCCCCACCGCAACGCTCCAACTCGACAGCGTCGCATCCTCGAGACCTTCACCGAGGTCAGGCACCCGAAAGTCACGCCCGCCGTGGACCTGACCATTGGTGCTCACGGTCGCTCCATCGCACGCTCGGCACAATCGAGTAGTCGATCCACCCCGGGCAGCCAGAGCTTCTCGAGCCGGGCCGGCGGATAGGGAGTGTCGAAACCGGTGGCCCGCAGCACCGGCGACTCCAGGTCGTAAAACAGCTCCTCGGAGATACGAGCGGCCAATTCGGCTCCGAAGCCCAGCGTGCGCGGCCCCTCGTGCATCACGACGCACCGTCCGGTCTTGCGCACCGATTCGGCGACGGTGTCGAAGTCCAACGGGTTGAGTGAACGCAGGTCCACCACCTCGAGACTCCAATCATGCTGGTCCTGAGCCAGTTCGGCGGCGCTGAGGGCCGTGGCCACCAGCCCGCCGTAGGTGATGACCGTCAGATCGTCGCCCGGCCTGCGCACCGCTGCCCTGCCGATCGGAAGACCGGGCCGGCCGGTGTCGACAGCCCCCCGGCTCCAGTAGCGCCGCTTGGGTTCAAGGAAGATCACCGGGTCTGGGCTGGCGATCGAGTGCCGCAGCAGCCAGTACGCGTCAGACGGTGTGGACGGCACCACCACTTTCAGCCCGGCGGTATGGGCCCAGTAGGTCTCGGTGGATTCCGAATGATGCTCCACCGCACCGATTCCACCGAATGACGGGATGCGGATCGTCACGGCCATGTCGATGTCACCGTGGGTCCGCATATGGTACTTGGCCAAGTGGCTGACCATCTGGTCGAAGGCGGGATAACTGAAACCGTCGAACTGGATCTCGGGCACGGGTACCAGTCCGCGGACCGCCATGCCGATCGCGATGCCGATGATTGCGGATTCCGCCAGCGGCGTGTCGAAACACCGTTGTGCGCCGAATGTCTCGGACAGACCCTCGGTGACCCGGAAAACACCGCCGAGTTTCGCGACGTCTTCACCGAACACCAGCACCCGGTCGTCAGAGGCCATCGCGTCGTGCAGGGCCCGGTTGATTGCCTGCACCATCGTGAGGTCGACCTCGGTGGGCACCGGCGTGAAGAGGGGCTCGTCAGGCGTGTCGTCGCCGAACATCGATGGCCGCTCGATGATCTGAGTCATCTCAGGCCTCCTTCGCGAGTTCGGACCGCAACTGGTCACGCTGCGCGGCCAGTTCGGGAGTGATGTCGGCGTAGACCGTGTCGAACAATTCGGCGACGTCGGGATCGGGCGCGTCGACGATCGCGTCCCGTAACTCGGTGCGAAGCCGCTTGGCGTGCGTCGCAACCCGTTGTTCGAGTCGTTCCGTCCATATGCCGCTGCGCTCCAGATACGTTCGGTAGCGGGCGATGGGGTCGCGCGCGCTCCACATCTCCAATTCGTCCGCGGGTCGGTATCGGGTGGGGTCGTCGGATGTGGTGTGGGGCCCCATCCGGTAGGTGACCGCTTCGATCAACGTCGGGCCGCCGCCGTCACGGGCACGGTCGGCCGCCTCGGCCATCACGGCGTAGCACGCCAGCACGTCGTTACCGTCGACGCGAATACCCGGCATCCCGTATCCGATGGCGCGGTGTGCGATCGAAGGGCCGGCCTGCTGGCGGTTGACCGGAACCGAGATGGCCCACTGGTTGTTCTGTACGAAGAACACGCAGGGCACCGCGAACACCGACGCGAAATTCAGCGCCTCGTGGACATCACCCTCGCTGGTGGCACCGTCACCGATGAATGTGACCGTGACCGACTTCTCCCCGAGCCGTTGCGCTGCCATCGCGGCGCCGACCGCATGGAGCTGCTGCGTGCCGATGGGGATGGAGATGGGGGCGCAATGCTTCGCGGTGAAACCCAACCCGCCATGCCACGAGCCACGCCACACCGCACCCATCTGCGCAGGCGTGATGCCTCTGAGCAGGAAGGCACCGATCTCGCGGTACTGCGGGAAGAGCCAGTCGGTCTTGTTCAAGCAGGCCACCGCACCGATCTGGGCGGCCTCCTGGCCCCGGCAGGAGGCATACAGGGCCAGTTCGCCTTGCCGCTGAAGATTGGTGAACTCGCTGTCGAGCTCGCGGGTCACGACCATCATCTCGTAGAGCCACGCGTGGGTTTCGGGCGGCAGATCACGCCTGAACCGCTGCTCTGAGGTGGGTGTCCCACCAGGGTCGATGAGCTGCACCGGTTCCAACTCGACGGTCAGATCGTCGGGCATCGATGCGTGAGCAGACCCAGCCATAGCGCCTCCTTAGGTGGCTGGGCGGCATGTTTGGCCGCCCAGACTTTTAAGTCAGCTCCAGCACTGGACGGACGGAACAACTCCGCTTGTGGCGGGTGCCGGCTAACGCCCGGGTTGGGGCGTCAACGCAACGATCCGCTCCGCTCGCCGTAGCACTGGTGCATCCACCATTATGCCCTCGAAGGCGAACGCACCGGGCCGCTCTGACGCCGCGGCCAGAACGTGTCGCGCCCATTCGGCCTGGTCGGGGGTGGGGGCGTAGCTGGTCCGGATGACCGGCACCTGGCTGGGGTGGATGGCGACCTTGATGTCGAACCCCACGGCGACGGCGTCGTCGACCTCGCGCCGCAGCCCGTCGGAGTCCTTGATGTCGAGGTAGACGGAGTCCAGGGCGAGCTTCCCGTAGGCCTTGGCGGCGAGCAGTGACTGCGATCGGACATGCTTGGCAACGTCGCGAAAGGTGCCGTCGGGAAACCGATTGGCGGTGCCACCCAGCGTGGCGAACAGATCCTCGGCGCCCCACATGACACCGATGGTGTTGACCACGGCGGCTGATTCGACGACTGTCAACGCGCCCAGCGGTGTCTCGACGATCAGGATCACGTCGCGCGGCGCCAGCGCGGAGACCTGCGCGGGGGCTTCGCATTTCGGCAGCATGACGGTGGTGTAGGCGGTCTGCGCCAACGCCTCCAGGTCGAGCCGTTGATCCTCGGTGCCGTCCGGGTTGACCCGGACCACCGTACGGGTGGGGTCCAGCGGCGTGCTGATCAATCCTTCACGGGCGGCCGGTTTGTCGCCGGCGCCGTCTTCGAGGTCGAGGATGACGATATCGGCTGCCGCCGCGGCCTTTTCGAACCGTTCGGGCCGATCTGCCGGGCAGAACAACCAGGCTGGTCCGGCGTTCTCGAGCGGCATCAGTCCTCCTCGGTGGCGGGCCGCTTACGCACCATGGTCTTCCGTGATGCGGTGGCCACTATATCGCCGTGCTGGTTGCGCGCCGTGTGCGCGAAGGTCACGATGCCCTCACCCGGCCTGCTCTTGGATTCACGTTTGTCCGTGACCACCGTTTCGGCGTACATGGTGTCACCGTGGAACAACGGTTTGGGGAACGCGATATCCGAGAAACCGAGGTTCCCGACGATGGTGCCCTGTGTCAGTTGGGTGACCGACAACCCGACCAATGTCGACAGCGTGAACATCGAGTTCACCAACCGCTGGTTGAACGGCGGCAGCGCATCGGAGAACGCGGCGTCCAGATGCAGCGCCTGGGTGTTCATGGTCAAGGTGGTGAACAGGACGTTGTCGGCTTCGGTGATGGTGCGCCCAGGGGCATGCACGTAACGCACGCCGGTCTCGAACTCTTCGAACCACAATCCCCGCTGGTAGACGACCTTCTCGGGTTCTTCGGCGGCCATCAGAGCCCCATCTGCCTGGCAATGATCATCAACTGCACCTCGGTGGTGCCCTCGCCGATCTCGAGGATCTTGCTGTCGCGGTAATGCCGAGCGACGGCGTACTCGTTCATGAAGCCGTACCCACCGTGGATCTGGGTGGCATCACGCGCGTTGTCCATGGCCGCCTCGCTGGCCACCATCTTGGCCACGGCTGCTTCCTTCTTGAAGGGCTTGCCCGACAACATCAGCGCCGCGGCGTCGTAGTACGCGGTCCGCGCGGCATGAGCCCTGGCCTCCATGCGGGCCAGCTTGAACTCGATCGCCTGATACTTCCCGATGGGCTGCCCGAACGCCGAACGCTCCTTGGCGTACTTGACGCTCTCGTCGACGCATCCCTGCGCGGCGCCGACCGACAGCGCGGCGATCGCGATCCGTCCCTCGTCCAGGATGCTCAGGAAGTTGGCGTAGCCACGCCCCCGCTGACCCAGCAGGTTCTCGGCGGGCACCCGCACGTCGTCGAAGCTCAACGGATGGGTGTCCGAGGCGTTCCAGCCCACCTTGTCGTACGCCGGTTCCGCGGTGAAACCCGCGGTGGGCACCGGAACCAGGATGGTGCTGATCTCCTTCTCCCCGGTGACTGCCGTGACGGTGACCAGACGGGTGATGTCGGTGCCGGAGTTGGTGATGAACTGTTTGGTGCCATTGATGACCCAGCTCGCCCCATCCAATCGTGCGGTGGTCTTCGTCGCGCCGGCATCACTGCCACCGCCGGCTTCGGTCAGACCGAACGCCCCGAGCGCCTTCCCACTGGTGAGCAGCGGCAGCCAATCCTGCTTCTGGTCCTCGTTGCCGAACCGGTACACGGGCATCGCGCCCAGGGACACACCGGCTTCCAACGTGATGGCCACACTCTGGTCGACCTTTCCCAGTTCCTCCAACGCCAGGCACAGCGCGAAGTAGTCACCGCCCATCCCGCCGTACTCCTCGGGGAAGGGCAGCCCGAACAGGCCCATGTCGGCCATCCCGGAGACCACCTCGTACGGGAAGCTGTGTTCGGCATCGTGTTTGGCGGACACCGGTGCGACAACACTCTGGGCGAATTCGCGCACGGTCTTGGCAAGTTGTGCGTACTCGTCGGGCAGATTGCCCGTCGAAAGGTAGTCAGTCATCGGTGCTCACTTCATCTTTCCCGGTAGTTGCCTTGATACGGACCAGCGGCTGGCCCACCTTGACCTGATCGCCAACGGCGACAAGAACTTCGGCCACTCCGTCGACCGGTGCGGTCAACGAGTGCTCCATCTTCATGGCCTCCACGGCGACCGCGACGGCTCCCGCGGCCACCTCGGCGCCGTCGGCCACGTTGACCGCGACCACCGCGCCCGGCATCGGGCTGACCAGTTCCGCGTCACCGCTGTGCTCGTCGTCGGGCCGCACCGGCGCCTCACGGACCTCCTCCAGAACCGCCACCCCGTGGTCGCCGATGAGCCAGATCTGGTGATCGGATTCAGCGACGCGGTAGTCGGTCCGCAATCCGGCGCACGTCACCGTGATGCGGTCATCAGAGAGGACCGCGGTCAATGACCGGGGCTCAGCTCCCTCGACGGTGACGGTGGCGCCAGCCGGCGTACCGGTGATCCTGACATGATCGGTGCGGTCTCCCGAGCGCAGTCGCGCGACCGTGGCGGCCGGCTCCCCGACCCGCCACCCCGACGGCATGCTCCACAGGTCGGCTGCCGGTGAGTCGGCAGCGTGCCAGCGTCGCAGCCACCGGTATGCCGCGGCGGCCACGAATTCGTCGTCTCCCGCCGCGGGTGCCGGGTAGTCACCCACCCGGCGGTCCAGCAGCCCGGTGTCCAGGCGCCCCGCCACGACGTCGGTGTCGGCGAGCAGGAACCGGAGGAAGTCGATGTTGGTGACAACGCCGAGTACCCCGGTATCTGCCAGGGCGCGATCCAAGCCGCGCAGCGCCGCTGCCCGGTCGTCACCGTGCGCGATGACCTTGGCCAGCATCGGGTCGTAATCACTTCCCACGACGGTGCCTGCGTACAACCCGGAGTCGACGCGCACCCCCGGGGCTGTCGGTTCCTGCACCGCCAGCACCTGGCCCCCTGTGGGGAGGAATCCGCGCGCGGGGTCCTCGGCATAGACCCGGGCTTCCATGGCGTGCCCACGCATCTCGATATCGTCCTGGCCGGCAAGCAGTTTCTCTCCAGCGGCGATACGGACCTGCCATTCGACCAGATCCCATCCGGTGACCATCTCGGTCACCGGATGTTCGACCTGCAGGCGAGTGTTCATCTCCATGAAGAAGAACTCGTCGGGGCGGTCGGCGGAGACGATGAATTCCACGGTGCCCGCCCCCACGTAGTCGACGCTGCGCGCCGTATCGCAGGCCGCTGCGCCGATCCTGGCCCGGGTCGGCCCGTCGAGCAGGGCTGACGGTGCCTCCTCGATCACCTTCTGGTGGCGCCGCTGCAGGCTGCATTCACGCTCACCGAGATGGAGCACGTTGCCATGCTGATCGGCGAGCACCTGCACTTCGATATGCCTGGGGCGCAGGACGAACCGTTCGAGGAACAACGTGTCGTCACCGAACGCGGCGGCCGACTCACGCCGCGCGCCTGCCAGCGCCGCGGGCAGGTCCGCTGGACGCTCGACCATCCGCATGCCCTTGCCGCCACCGCCCGCGGACGGTTTGACCAACACGGGATAGCCGACCTCCTGCGCCGCGGCAATCAGGTCGTCGTCACCCAGACCGGGCCGGGCCAGGCCGGGCACCACCGGCACGTCGAAGCGCGAGACCGTCGCCTTGGCGGTGATCTTGTCGCCCATCGTCGCGATGGCTGCGGCGGGTGGGCCGATGAAGATGATGCCGGCATCGGCCAGAGCGGCCGCGAAATCGGCGTTCTCCGAAAGGAATCCGTAGCCGGGGTGGACAGCCTGGGCGCCGGTGCGGACGGCGGCGTCGACCACCGCGGGGATGTTCAGATAGCTCTGCCGCGCCGGCGCGGGCCCGAGCAGCACCGCCACATCGGCCTCGGCCACATGCCGCGCCCCGGTGTCGGCCTCGCTGTACACCGCCACCGAGCGGATCCCCATCCGCCGCAAGGTGCGGATGACGCGCACCGCGATCTCGCCGCGGTTGGCGATCAGGACGGTGTCGAATGCTGGTTGAGTGCTCATATGTCAGTCGCCTCTACATCCGGAAGACGCCGTAGGACACCGGTTCCAACGGTGCATTGGCTGTCACTGAAAGTGCCAGCCCCAGCACCGTTCTGGTGTCGGCTGGATCGATCACGCCGTCGTCCCACAACCGCGCAGTCGAGTAGTAGGGGTTGCCCTGGTGCTCGTACTGCGCGCGGATGGGCGCCTTGAACGCCTCTTCTTCTTCGGCCGTCATGTCGCCACGCACCGTGGCCAACACGGATGCGGCCTGCTC
>CAMFLL010000106.1 GCA_945957405.1 uncultured Mycolicibacterium sp.
GGCCCAGGTGGACCTTGTCACCGTCGGTGTATCCACCGCGGCGGGCTTTCTCGAAGTTGTTGTACGCCTGGAAGAAGTACGATCCCTCGGCGTGCAGGATCTTGATCTTCGAGTCCTTCTCGAGGTCGGGCAGCGACGGGATCGACGGATTGTTCGCGACGACGTCGACCTCGCCCTTCTGCAGCGCCAGCGTGGCAGCCTGCGGGTCGGTGATGCCCTTGAACACGACCTTGCTCAGCGGGGGCTTTCCACGCCAGTAGTCGTCGTTCGGCACGAATGTCACCGACGACCCTGTCTCACGTGATTCCCACTTGTAGGGCCCGGTCCCGATCGGCACCTCTCCCGGCTGCAGCAGCGGAGGCGACTTCCTGGCGTCCAGATCGGAGATGAACATGGTCTCGATCATGTTCGCGGTGAACCGGGCGTCCGGAGCTTTCAGGTGGAATACGACAGTGTAATCGTCTGGGATGTCGATGGATTCGACGTTGGACAGGTTGGACAGGAACGACGACGCGTTGGCGGGATCCATGAACGCGTCGAAGTTGGCCTTGACGTCCTTGGAGGTGAAGGGTTTGCCGTTGCTGAACTTCACCCCTTGGCGCAGGTGCAGCGTCCACGTCTTGGCATCGGGGCTGGAGTCGGCCGACTCGGCGAGCGCGGGCGCCGCATTGGCCTTGTCGTCGGTCGCGAACAGCGGGTCGTAGACCGTGCTGCCCATCAGCACCCGGTCATTGGCGGCACTGCCGAGGACGATGTTGTCGGCGTCCCGCAGATCGTTGATCGTGGCGACCGTCAGCGTGTTGTTGCCGCCGCCCGACGACCCGCCGCCGGATCCGCCGCCACATCCGCTGAGCGCCAACACCGCCACGATGAGACAGGCGGCGACCACCGCTCCGCCTTTGAAGAACTGGTTGCGCGCCGTTGCGGTCCCCATGATGTCACTCACTTCCTATCTGAAACCAACAGCGCGCAGAGCGCGGACACATCGGGACAGTCCTCCAGCGCGTTGACACCATCGAGCAACGCCTGGGATCGCTCATCGGAGAGAACAACGGTCGACAGGGTGCGGTACTTGCTCTCCAGATCGGCCGTCGACACCTGGTGGATGTCGGTGATCTCGGCCGGCGAGATCTTGCGCACCCTGCCGTTGGTGAGGGTCACGCGCATTTCACCGCAGTACTTGTCGTTCGTCGCGTCTGGATCTGCGTGGAACTGAATGCGCTTCGCCAGGTCCAGCACGGCGGGATCCCGCCATGCACTGGGGTTCTCGTAGAAGCTCAGATCATTGCTGTGATGGACGGCCCGCACGGCAAGCGAGTACGCCAGACTGAACTGCGCCTGGATCGCCTCGCGTGGTTCGTAGATGGTGCCGATGTGCAACAGCAGCGCCGGGGCCAGGTCGAGGTCGATCCGGCCGATGTCGCCGACAGTGAGATTCTCGGCCTCCAGCAGATGGGTGAGCAGGGCCACCGGTGTGTGCTGCGATGCGGTGATCGGGTAGCGCTTGAAACCGACACCGAGCACGCCTTCGCCGCGCCCCACCGAGAGGACAGCGGATTCGGGGGCGTCGAAATCGGCCAGCACGCGCAGAATGCCACGACGGCCCTCGAAAATCTGTGCCGGACCGGTCAATCCGGCCTCGGCCAGCATTGCCGATTGGATTCCGGACTGCGCCGCGATGGCGCTGTGCACCCGTTTCACCTCACCGCCGCTCTGGTCGTACTCCATGGTGCCGGATGCATAGCTACCCGCGATGCCGATCGCGTGCTCGGTCTGTTGGACATCCAGACCCAGTAACACGGCCGCTGTGCACGCCGCCGAGAAGGTGGTCAGCACGGCGTGCGAGTGGTAACCCCGGTGATGCAATCCGTGTCGCATCATGGTGCCCAGCGCCCACGACACGTCGTAGCCGACCGACACCGCCGCGATCAGGTCCCCACCGGAGCGGCGGCCCCGCTCGCTGAGCGCCACGGCCACCGGCACGACCACCGCCCCGGTGTGCGCGCCTGCCGCATTCGCGTAGTCGTCGAGCTCGGCGCCGTGGCCGTAGGCGGCGTTCACATAGGCGGCGTTCGCGGCGGGCACCGCCTCGCCCGTGTTGACGATCGTCGCTTCCCGGGCACCGCCGACTGCGGTCATGATGCGGCGGGCGGGCTGATTCCACGCCAGCGTGGAGGCCACCAACTGGCAGCCGAACTGGTCCAGGATGGCTCGTTTGACTTGGGCTACGGAGTCTTTCGAAAGGTCATCGATTGTGCGGCCCGCGACCAGCTCGGCGAGCTCACGAGCCAGATACGGCTTGGCGGTTTCAGACATCGGCAGGCTCTTGATCGGTAAGACGCTTCACGATCGCCCCGGTCATCTCGTCGGTCGACGCGGTGCCGCCGACATCGCGGGTGAGCACACCGTCTTTCAGTGCCGCGTCGATCGCGGTGTCGATCCGTTCGCCGGCCGCGAACGTCGCCGGGTCCTGATGGGTGTCGCCGAGCCAGCGCAGCAGCATCGCGGCGGACACGACCATCCCGATCGGATTGGCTGATCCCTGCCCGGCGATATCGGGCGCGGAGCCGTGGGCGGCCTGCGCCATCGCATACTTTTCACCTGCGTTGATCGAGCCGGACATCCCGAGCGCGCCGACGAGTTCGCCGACCAGGTCGGACAAGGTGTCCCCGAACAGGTTCTCCGTCACGATCACATCGAAGGTCTCCGGCCGACGGACCAGCAGTGCGGCCATCGCATCGAACAGGACGTCGTCGACCTCGACGTCGGGAAAGTCCGCGCCGATCTTGCGGGCTTCGTCGAGGAACATCCTGAACGCGATGGGCATGACATTGGCCTTGTGGACGATGGTCAGGTGATGCCGGCGGGTCGCCGCCATCTCGAACGCCGCCCGCACCACCCGCCGGATGGCCGGTCGGGTGAAGAGGCCGACGGTCAGTGCGACATCGGGGGTCGGCATGAATTCGCCGCTGCCCAGGAACATGTTTCGGTCGGAGTAGAGGCCTTCGGTGTTTTCTCTGACGATCACGAGGTCGACGTCGGACACCCTGCTCCTGACACCGACGCGGTTACGCGACGGCCGGATGTTCGCGAACAGTTCGTAGCGCCCACGCAGTTCGGCCGACGGCACACGCTCGGGACCGTCGTGCCAGCTGCGTGGGTAGGACTCACTGTCGTGCGGGCCGACCAGCCAGCCGTGACAGCGGGCCAGTTGGTCGAAGTTGTCCTCCGGGATGGCACGGCCGAACTGCGCGTACGCGCCGGCCCCCATCGGCAGATCGACCCAGTCGATCGCATTGGCCCCGGTCGCCTCCAGGGCGTTGTCGACGACGAGCCTGGCGGCGGGAACGATCTCGGGTCCGATGCCGTCGCCCAGCATGCAGGCCAGTCGGAACGGGTCAGTCAACGAAGGAGTCCTCTCTGTCAACTTGTGTGGAGCTGTCAACTTGTGTGGAGCGCATGGACAGGGGTGGGCGCCGCCAGTGCCGACAGTCGCCTGGTCGGCGTCGTCAGTTCCGGATCGACACGGATGTCGATGACCGACACTCCCCCGCGCCGGACCGCTTCCTCGAACGCGGCGGCCAGGTGGTCTTCGCGTTCCACCGAGATACCGTGCGCACCGAGACTTCGGCCGAACCCCGCGATGTCGACGGCGCCGATGGTGATACCGGCAACCCGCCCCAGATTCTTGAGCTGATGCATGGCAATGGTGCCGTACATGCCATTGCGGAACACGACCACGATCAGGTTCAGCCCGCACCGGACCGCGGTCTCGATCTCCTGGCCCGTCATCAGGAAGCCGCCGTCACCGACCACTGCCACAACAGTCCGCCCATCCGGATCTGCCAGTGCGGCAGCAACTCCCGCGGGGATGCCGTAGCCCATCGCCCCGCTCGCGGGCGCCAGCTCTGATCGCGCGGCGGTGTAGCGCCAGTATGCGTGCACGAAGACCGAGAAGTTGCCGGCGTCATTGGTGATGATCGCGTCCGCGGGCAGGTGCTGGTTCATCGCCTCCATGACGGCCGCCGGATCGACCCCGTCCGTGCTCGGCCTGCGCACCGGCGTGGATGCCGTTAGATAGGTCCGGTGCCCGTCGGACCAGTCGCGGTCGGCGTGCACACCGGTGGCCTGCAGTTCTTTCAGCAACGCCTTGACCTCTGCGGTCACCGCCCAGTCGGCGTGCATGGCCGCACCGGGGACGGCCGGATCGAGATCGACGTGGATGACCTCCGCTGTCCGCAGTGGGAAACGGAAGGACTGGGTGGTGATCTCGTCGAGCCGGGCGCCGAGCACCACGACCACGTCGGCGTCGTGCAGACACTGCACGCAGGCCTCGGGTGTGCCGAGCGTGAGGTGCCCGAGATAGTTGGGGTGATCGTTGGGGAAGACGTCCTGCCGGCGGAACGCCGAGTACACGCCGACGCCGAAGGTCTCGGCGAACGCGATGAGCTCTGCGCGAGCCGACTGCGCGAATGCCCCGGCGATCACCACCGGCGCCGTGGCGGCACGTACTCGTTCGGCGAGCACCCGTACGACATCGTCAGTCGGTACCGGCGCAGGCCGGCGGACGGCGACGGCCCGGACGGCGGCCTGCACATCGTCGGCTTCGACGCTGCCACGTAAGACATCGGCGGGCAGCGCGAGCATCACCGGTCCGGGTCGTCCACCCGTCGAACGCAGCACCGCCTGCGCCACGAGATCCGGAATACGTTCGGTGTGTTCGATGGTCGCGGACCATTTGGTGATCTGACGGTAGAAATCAGGTAGATCGACTTCCTGGAAACTCTCCTTGCCCAGGAACCACGTCTCCACCTGGCCGAGAAAGACGATCATCGGTGTCGCGTCCTGCATTGCGGTGTGCACGCCGATTGCCAGATTGGCCGCGCCGACCGCGCGGGTCGCCGCCGCCACGGCCGGGATCCCCGTCAGCTTGGCATCCGCCTCGGCCATGAACGACGCACCCGATTCGTGCCGGGTGGAGATCAGCGTGATGTCATCGGAGTTCTCCACGGCATCAAGAACTTCCAGAAAACTCTCGCCCGGCACGGTGTAGGCGCGCCGGACACCGGCAGCGGCAAGGATCCGGACTATCGCCTCGCCCGCGGGTATCCGGTGGGGTTCTTCCGATCGCATGCTGTGGATGTCAGTTCTTTCGCTCGTCATCGACCTCTGCTCGCCTCGTCAGCCGCGCCGGTAGAGTCCGGCCGGGATATCGGCCACATTGGGATCGCCCGCCAACGCCAACAACCGTTCCTCTGTCGCGTCCGCGACGTCGAGTCCGACGACCGGGTCGGCCAACCGATGGAATTTCTCGATGAGCTCCGCCTCGCTCATCGGGACCGAAAGCGACCCCTTACCGCCGCGGGCCTCGGTCTCCAGGACCGTCCCGTCAGCCAGATGTATTGCCACGCCGGCGGGCTCGTCCTCAGGGTCATCGGACACGATGGACGGGTCGGCCTCGACCGACACCTTGCGGGACAGCTCGATCACATGCGGGCGCTTGACGGCGTCGTTGGTGAACTGGTCGAGCAGCGCGACACCGTCGACGATCAGCGCCGCGACTGCGTACGGCAACGCGTGCTGACCGTGCGGCCCCGACGCAGGCGCGGCCTTGGCCTCCCAAGGGGTGGCGAAGAAGTCGACGACGTGCTTGCTGGTGCGGACATGCACGCGCTCGATGTCGGCGTAGTCGAATTGGTACTTGTTGCGCAGTTCGTCGACCGCCGTGAGGGTCGGATGGATGCCGCCTCCGCAGGCGTACGGCTTGTACATGTTGAGGGAGATGTCGAAGTCGACCCCGAAGTCACGGTCGATGACCGAGAGGTCGTAATTCCCTTCGCCACAGTAGGACTGGAAGAAGCCCTTCTTCCCTTCGAAGATGGTGCGCGGACCGGTGTATCCCTTGGCCGCCAGAAGCGCGGCGGTGATGCCGTTGTGCGCCGCCCAGCCGGCGTGCAGTGGCTTGACCATCGCACCCACCCGCACGGTCTCCTGCAGGCCCGAGCACATGCTGCCGGCGATACCGAATGCATTGGACAGCTGCTCGGCCGTCAAGCCCAGCAGACGCCCCGCCGTCGCGGCGGCGGCGAAGCCACCGAACAGCGGCGTGGTGTGGAATCCCTTCTCCCTGCCGAGAAAATCCGGGTAGCTGGTGGCGCCCGACGTGCGGCCGATGACGTCATAGCCGACGATGATGGCCGTCAGGAATTCGGCGCCCGTGACGTTTCCGCGTTTCTCGGCGGCCGCCCAGGCGGCAGTGGCGATCACGGCAGCCGAGTGCACCTTGGACCGCATATGGGCTTCGTGGTCGTCGAGTTCGATCGAATGAGCGCGTGTCCCATTCGCCAGGGCGGCCAGGGCAAGGGGTGCGCGCGACTGGGTGCCGAACAGGGTCGCGTCACCGGTGCCGTTTTGCTCCAGGACATACTCCGCGGTGATCGCACTGGCCGGGGTGACACCGCCGCCCAGCACCACGCCGATGTAGTCGAGACTGGCGACCTCGGCCTGGCGGATCACCTTGGCCGGGATGGCCTCGGCCTGCAGGCTCACCGAGAACTCGGCCAATCGGTCGGCATAGGTCTCGGTTGACGTTGTTTGGCTCATTGAACGCCACCCGCGTCCCGCTTGGCCTGGAAGTAGTCGGCGCCCGCCTCAACCTGCTCGATGATCCAGCTCTCCTTGGCCGTGATCGCCTCACTGAGCACCAGGGCCTGCTCGATGTGCTCCGCGGGGATCACGACGACCCCGCTGGCATCGCCCACGATGAGGTCGCCGGGCGAAACGGAGACGCCGCCGATCTCAATGGTCTCCTGCATGGCGACGGGATTCGAATATCCCTGTGACGCGACAATTGTTCGCGCTTTGGCGAATACGGGATAGTCCATCGCGATGTGTTCGGGAATGTCGCGGTATGCGCCGTCCACGACGGAGCCCACGGCTCCGCGGTAGCGCGCCGCAACGGTGCGCTGCCCGCCCCAGACGGAGCAGTCCACCCGACCGTCATTGGTGACCACCACGACCGACCCGGGGATGATGTCCTCCATGTAGTCGATCCGGTCGCGGGTCGACGTCGACGCCTGCTCACAGGTGACGGTGAAAGCGGGACCGACGACCTTGGCGTCGAGGGCTGCCGGGATGATCCCGTCCAGTGCGGACCGGCCGACCCCAAGCGACGCCAGGGCATCAGAGATGGTGCAGGGTGACAGCAACCGATATCGGGCGATCACGTCGTTGTCGACGGCTGTCCCGGTTGTGTTCTGGCTCAAAGTTCCACCTTCCGTGAGAGATTCAGTAGTTCAGTCATCGTTGACAACCGCCGCGTTGACGAGGTCGCCGACGTCGGCCACCGTGCGTAGTGACTCCAACTGCGTGAGCAGTTCGAGGCACCGGACATCGTCCCGAAGGTGTGTCCGCGCGTACGTCGTGAATTTGTCGCGTACCTCCGCGGGCCGGTCGATCGCGATCTCGCCGTGTTCACCGCCGACCTCGGCGACCGCGACATCCCGCCCGCTCGGATCGGTCACCGTGACCCGTGAATGGTGCTCGGGGACAGCGCTTTCGTAGGCATCGGTGAACCGCCGACACTCGACCACCTCGATGTGGTCGAGGAGCTGGGTCAGGCGCGGGTCCGTGCGCGCGTCGTCGTCGAACGATTCAGGGCGGATGCGCCCGTGCAGGAGCGTGGCTCCGACGAGGTACGGCAGGCTGTGATCGGCCTCGGCGCGGCTGCGGGGTGCCCAGTGGTGGGGCTGACTCGCGAGCTTGCGCACCGCGTAGCCGTAGGTGTGGATGACGATCGTGCCGATGGCCGCGTTGCTCCTCAGAAGTTGCGCGGCCGCCTTCTCGGCGGCCAGCGTCGCCGACATCCCACTGCCGCAGGCCGGCCGTGGCTTCAAAATGGTGCGCGCAATGCTGTCCCGGCGAAGCTCCCAATCGGGGTCGCCCGACACGGTGGTCACGTTTCCCACATGCTCGAGCCAGCCCGACTCGCCGGTGAACGGATCGGCGGGTCCCTCGAAATCGTGCACCGCAAGCGATGCGGCGAACACCCCTGCGCGGCCCCCCTCACCGGAGGCGGTGCATTTCCAGTCGGTGAGCCGTCCTAGTCGCGCCCGGCGCAGGCCGTTGTTGGCCACGGCCGCGATGGCAACGGCATGGCCCACCTGTGTTGCGTTGGCGCCCAACAAGGTTGCACCGGCTGCTGCAACGGCAATCGCCACCAGGCAGGTGTAGTCGAACGCGTCCACGTCGGCCAGATCGAACAGCCGCATGAAGATCTCGTAGCCGAGGACGACTGCGGTCAGGTAGCTGTCACCGGGAGCGTGCCGGTGCTCGGCCACCGCGAGCAGCGGCATGATGATGTCGCTGGGGTGGCCGCCCTGCTTACCGCCGACGTGCAGGGTGTCATTGAGTTCGGATGACCTGGCGGTGAGCCCGTTGACGAACGCCGCGGTCTCCGGCGCCACGCGGTGTGCGGTCCCGAGCAGGCTGGCCGTTCCGTTGGGGGTGGCCGACAGGGCCCAGGCCCGCGCCTGGACGCAGGCAGTCATACCCCAGGCGGCGTAGTACGCAGCGAACGTGTCGACGACACGGAGGGTGGCCGCATCCGCGATGTCGGCGGCGACCGGGCCGGAGGTCGCGTCCATACAGAGCGCGACGATTGACTGCTGAACCGGATCTGCACCCATGCCCTTTTACGCCCGTTCTGGCGTGATGTCGGTGCGATGCAATCTGGCCTCCAGACCCAACTGCGACGGCGGGTGTGCGCATACCGGCGTGATTTCCGGAATTGTCTGATCGTTAACAGTATTTCGCAGACAGGACAGTGTCAACAATATCTCCGTGGTTGGTGTCAGGTGTTCTACGTGGTCAAACGGCCTGCGGCGGCACCGCCGGCGATCCGGCCCATCACGGAGCCCCACGTCAGTCCGCTGCCACCTGGATAGTTGTAATAGAACAGACCGCCCACGAGTTCCCCACAGGCGTAGAGCCCCGGGATGGCCCTGTCTTCCTGGTCGACGACCTCGGCACGATTGGTCACCTTGACGCCGCCGAAGGTGAACGTCACCCCGCAGGTCACGGCGAATGCCTCATACGGTGGCTGGTCCAGCCGCTGCGCCCAGTTCGACTTGGGCAGCGTGAGGCCGCTGGTCGCGCGGCCGTCCTTCACGGTGGGATCGAATTGCGCCTCGGTGCGGACACTTTCGTTGTAGTCCTTGATGGTCGCCAGGCAGTTGTCGGCGTCGACGCCGTCCATCTTGCCGACCAGTTCCTCCAGTGTGTCCCCGGTGACCCGGGTGACTTCTCGAATCCGGTAGTAATCGCGCTGGAGGAGACCGGCGACCTTCGCGTCGAAGATCTGCCACGCGAACTGCCCCGGTTGCTCCATGATCCGGCGGCCGTACTTCGCGTACGTGAAGTTTCTGATGTCGGCACCCTCGTCGACGAACCGCTCGCCTGCCGCGTTGACCATGATGCCCAGGTGATAGTGATGTTTGTTGAAACCGTGGCCGACCTTGATGTCACCGTAGGGCGGCGCATTGAGGTCCCACCCCACAGCGTGTGCCCCGGACCAATGACCCCACGGCATCGCCCCGGCATCGAGTGCCATCCGGATGCCGTCGCCGGTGTTGTAGCGCGTGCCGCGCACTTTGGCCATCTCCCAGCCAGGCCCGAGGTACCGGCTACGCCATTCGGCGTTGGCCTCGAACCCACCACTGGCCAGGACCACCGCCCCCGACCGGATCGTCACCTCCTCGCCGTCGATCTCGGCGACCACACCGCGGACCTCGCCGTGTTCGCGGATCAGACTCGTGGCGCGGGTGCGGTACCGGATGTCGATTCCCGCCGACGTCGCCGCCTTGGTCAGGAATTCGACCAGCCCGAGCCCGCCACCCGACACCTCGAGCGGAGTACCACCCCAGAACTTCTGCCGCCCACCCACTTTGAACGCCTGGCGGCCGTAGCTCGGGAGAAATTTCACCCCCTTGCCGGTCATCCACCTCAGCGTGTCGAAGCTGCCGGTGACCAACAGTTCGGCAAGGTCCGGATCGGCCCGGTACTCCGTGACGCGGGCCAGATCGTCGAAGAAGTTCTCCGCCGTATAGGAACCGAAGTCGGTGTTCTCCAGCTCCGTCGCCGAGAGTTCCGGCAGCAGCTCTTTGAGCTGCTCGATGCCTGTGAACGCCACGCGCATCCCGCCGCCAGTGAAGGCCGTGTTACCGCCCGCCGCCTCTTTGGGAGCTCGTTCGAGGACCACCACCGACGCCCCTCGTTCCCGCGCCGCCAACGCTGCGCAGAACGCGGCGTTTCCGGCACCGACAACGACCACGTCGTATTGGGTGTCCTCGGTCATCAATAGCCTCCTCAGCTGCCGGCTGGCTCGTCCGGAACGACGCGAACGCGAGTCAGCGTACATTGCAAACTGTTAACAGACTACAGATGGGTCGGGAGGGGGTTAGTCGAGCCGGTACACGTCGTAGTGCGGAGCTGCACAAAAACAGTCGCTGAGGTAGCCGATTACTCGTGCACCGCGATACGGGCCGTCATCATGCTGTCGATGATGAAGGGGGGTCATCGTGACACTCATGCGGATACTGACCGGTGCTGCAGTGTCGGGCGCATGCGCGCTCGCGCTGCTGACGGCGCCCGTGGCCCAGGCCGGGTCGCGGCTGGTCATGCTGGAGAACGGGCAGACGCAGAAGTGTCTGACCATCGCGGGCGGCCGGAGCACCGACAACAATGTGACGGCACTGCAGTTCACCTGCGACAACGATCCGTCGCGCAAATGGTGGCTCGACGACATGTTCGACGGCAGCTTCCAGATCAGGAATGTCCAGACCAACAAGTGCCTGACCATCGCCGGCGGGCGGAGCACCGAGAACAATGTCGAGGCGCTGCAATTCGACTGCGACAACGACCCGTCGCGACGCTGGACGTTGCGGCAGGTCTCCGGCGGCAACTTCAAGGTGAAGAATGTGCAGACCCAGAAATGTCTGACGATCGCCGGCGGCGTCAGCACCGAGAACAACGTGACGGCGCTGCAGTTCGACTGTGACAGTCATCCGTCGCGTGCGTGGCGGGTGATGTTCGTCGGCGGCGGCCACCCGATCGACGACAACTGATCCAAGCCGTTGCGCCGTTGACCGGCGCGCGCGGCCTCGGCAGGTCAGGATGATGGTCATGGACCACATCACCTTCGTGCCGACCGTCGATCAGCTGAACTACACCTTCGGCGGCGCCGAACCGGTGATGCGGATCAAGCCGGGCACGGCGCTGACATTGTGGACCGAGGACGCTTACGGGGGCCGCATCACCAGTCGCGACTCCGTGGCCACCAATGCCCTCGACACCGAGGACCTCAACCCACAGACCGGACCGTTCTGGATCGAGGGTGCCGAGCCCGGCGACACCGTGGCCGTTCACCTGGTCGACCTCACGCCGGCGCGGACCTGGGGCGCCTCGACGCTCATTCCGTTCTTCGGCGGGTTGACCAGCATTCCGGCCAGCCCCACCCTGCAGGATCCGCTGCCCGAGCGCACATACATCTACGAATACGACACGGCCGCACACACTCTCGGGTTCTCAGCGCACGGTAGCGATTTCGAGCTGGCGCTGCCCGCCAATCCGATGCTCGGCACCGTCGGGGTGGCGCCGGCACGACGCGAGGTGCGCAGCTCGCTGGTGCCCGACGCATTCGGCGGCAACATGGACACTCCCGAAATGGCGGCCGGTGCAACGTGTTATCTACGGGTCAACGTCCCCGGCGCCTTGTTCTCCCTCGGCGACGGGCATTACCGGCAGGGTGAAGGCGAGTCGTGCGGCACCGCGGTGGAGGGTGCCATGAACGTCACAGCAATCGTCGACCTGGTGAAAGGCGGCGGTCCGGCCTGGCCACGGCTGGAGACCGACACCCACCTGATGGCCATCGGCTCGGGCCGGCCCCTCGAGGAGGCGTGGCGGGCCGGCCAGGTCGAGATGATCACCTGGCTGGGCGAGTTGTACGGACTCGACCGACTTGATGCCTACCAGCTGCTGACCCAGATTTCGCAGGTCCCCATCGCCAACGTCGTCGACACCAATTACAGTGCCGTCACCAAGATCGACAAGCGTCTGCTGCCCGCCTCATCCGCCTACGGCGGGATCCACGGGCAGTTGCGCGCCGCGGGGCAGGCACTGGGCACCATTTCCTACTGACCGCGACTTCCTACCGAACCGCGACTTCCTACCGAACCGCGACTTCCTACCGAAACATCAAGGAGAACCATGGATCTGGGACTGACAGGTAAGCGATTCTGTGTCACCGGCGGCACTCGGGGTATCGGCAGGGCCGTCGTCGAGGGGCTGCTGGCCGAGGGTGCCTCGGTGGCCTACTGCGCCCGCACCGCCGAGGCGGTCGGCGAGGCACAAGCCGAGTTGACGGCCGACGGGGCCACCGCCATCGGCACCGCGGTCGATGTCGCCGACGGCATCGCGCTGGCGGCGTGGGTGTCCTCCACCGCCCAGGCATTCGGCGGCCTCGACGGCGTGGTCGCCAATGTGAGCGCGCTGGCCATCCCCGAGAGCCCGGAGAACTGGCGCACCAGCTTCGAGGTCGACCTGATGGGCACCATTGGCCTCGTCGATGCGGCCATGCCGTTTCTCCTGGAGAGCGGAGCGGGCTCCATCGTGACGATCTCCAGTGTGTCGGGCCGCGAAATCGATTTCGCCTCAGGGCCCTACGGCACGTTCAAGGCCGCGATCATCCACTACACCCAGGGCGTCGCGTTCAACAACGCCGGCAAAGGGGTGCGGGCCAACAGCGTCAGCCCGGGCAACACCTACTTTCCCGGCGGCGTGTGGCCGACCATCGAGCAGAACGATCCCGAGCTGTTCGCCACTGCGCTCGGTCTCAACCCCACCGGCCGGATGGCGACCCCGCAGGAGGTCGCCAACGCCGTGGTCTTCCTGAGCAGCCCGGCAGCCAGTTTCATCACCGGGACCAACCTCGTCGTCGACGGTGCGCTGACCCGGGGTGTGCAGTTCTGAGGACGGTCAGAGTTTCTTCCACGACGAGTTGTCGTCCCACTCGATGAGGTCGGGTGGGTGCAGGCTTCCGACGTGCGTCGCCTCATCCGGGAATTTCACCCTGATCGTCGAAATATCAAGGGCGGTACCGGTAGCCATCGGCCGCCCGAACTCTGACATGTCGACCGTCAACGACGTGTCGTGGGAGAAGATGAACGCGCGCCGCGGACTTCCGTCGGTCCAGTAGCCGTTGAGGTCGATCAGACCGCGGACCAGTTTTCGCCATACCGAACCGTTCGACCATCGGATCCGGTTGCCCGATTCGAGCTGACCGGTGTAGGTCCTGTCGTCGGGAAAGGCCACCGCGATGGTGGCAGGCCCGACGATACGCCCGAGCGCGGCGGGGCGGTGGAACTGCGACATGTCGATCTTGAGGTCATTACCGGTCACCCTGATCAACGCGTTTCGCGGATTGCCGTCGGTCCACGGGCCGTTGAGTTCTGTCACGGTCCTGATCGATGAAGGGGGCGTCGGGGTTTGTGCCGCGGATTGTTGTGTCATGCCGCCATCGTCGTGCCGACGCTTCGACCCTGTCGTGCGTAGGTGACTACTCGACACGGCCCAGCTCAGGTAGTCCAACACCTGCCTGGGCCGCGCCGGTCGGAGCTACCGTTCCTTTGGAAGGCGTCGAAATGGGGGCGACGTGGCCAGTGTGATCGAAGTGGAGGTCGCCGCGGGGGCGGTGACCGGCGAATTCACGGTGCGTGTGGTGCGCTCCGAGGCTGGCGCCGGCGCCACCGCCACCTCGACGCTGGACACCACGGCGTATCACCAGGTTCGCGACGACCTGGAGAACGCCGTGCTCGCCTCGGCCGCGGCCAGTCGACGCGTCTTCGCACCAGGTGAGCAGCGGCTGCGGGATATCGGCAGGCAACTGTTCGAGGCGCTGTTCCGCGGTGCGGTCCGCGACGCCTACCGTGCCAGTACGACGGCGGCCGGCGCCCGGGGCGAGCGGCTGCAGGTCGTGCTGCAGCTCGAGGCACCCGAACTGGCGGCGTTTCCGTGGGAATCGATGTACGACGCCGAGAACGACGAATTCATCTGCCGCGCAGAACCGTTGATCCGGCACATCGCGACGTCGACGGTCACCCCGCTGGAGATCACGCCGCCGTTGCGCGTGCTGGTGATCGCCGCCTCCCCCGACGGCCTGGCATACCTGGACGTAGAAGGTGAGCGCACGAAGCTGACCGATGCGCTCGCCGAGCCGATCGCCGACGGCCGGCTCCACCTCGAGTGGTTGATGCGGGCCACCTGGTCGCAGGTGCAGGACGAATTGCTCTCCGGCACATGGCATATCCTGCATTTCATCGGTCACGGCGAGTACGACCCGAGCTCCGATCAGGGTGTCATCGCCCTGGTCGGCGACGACGGCGCGACGCATCTGGTGGAGGCCGACCGGCTGGCCGACCTGCTCAACGAGTGCAGGCCCACACCACGGCTCGTGGTGCTGAACTCGTGCCGGTCCGGACGCAGTGGCACCCGCGATCTGTTCTCCAGTACGGCGGCCACCCTGGTGCGGCGCGGGATCAACGCCGTCGCCGCCATGCAGTTCTCGGTCAGCGATATCGGCGCCATCAAATTCTCCCGCGGCCTCTACAGTGCGCTGGCCAGTGGCCGCAGCGTCGGCGATGCGATCAACAGCGGCCGCGTCGGGCTGCTGAGCACCCCGGGCTCCCTGGAGTGGGTCACCCCGGTGCTGTATGTCCGCGGTGACACGGCGCCACTCTTCACGATCGCCGGCCCACCGAGCCCACCGCCCGCTCCCCCGATCCCGGCACCGCGACGGCCGAACAGGACACTGCTCACCGCGGCTGGGCTCGGCGGGGTCGCAGTGCTCGTCGCGGGGACTCTGCTCTTCACCGTCGGCGGCTCCGACGAGCAACCACCGCCGACCACGACACCACCCACCACAGGTCTGTCGACACCGGCCGCGTCGGCCGCGGTCGCGACGGCCACGCCCGCCGACGCCGACGCCGTGATCGCGGCGCTGGCAGCCGTCAATGTCACCTACACAGTCAGCCGGACTGAGCTCGTCGACTGGCTCAACACCCCGGACTTCACGCCGTATCCCGCGATAGCGACACGGCTGCTCGAACTCCTCGGCGACCGCCGTCTGCGACGGCCGGTGCCCATCGACTACATCGTCTACAACTACGAGCTCGCCCCCGGCAACCCGCAGCCGCGCAAGCCGGCCGAGGTCGACCGGGCCCTGCTGGAACAGGCCGTCCTCGCCAGCTATGACGGCCCGCACGGCGCCGACCTCGAGGCGGTGCTTGAGCCGCGCTGAGCGATCTAGTCGTTGCTGCAGTAGTTCACGGGTTCGCGCACGCCGTAGTCCGGTGGCCCGGCGCTGGCAACGCACTGGCTGTGCAACCCAATGTCGTTGTGCACCGGCGCTTTCTGCGTTGACTTGGTCAGCGCGGGGATGAACCAGATGAGGACCGCCACCGACGCGGCGAAGACCAGCAGGCAAACAGACACCCTCTTCGCGGACGGCCGGAAGAGGTCCATGCCCGACAGATTAGCCAGAAGATCCTGAAGCGGACGCTGACGCGCCGGACGGTTCGATGACGAACACCGTGCTGTCCACCGGCAAGAGCCCTAGGCTGTCGTCATGTCGGGCGCGGGTCCAGCCAAGGGTGCAGCGGCAGCCAAGCTGGTGCTGTGCTGCGTGTTGGCCGGTTTGCTGGCCGCCGCGTTGATGTTCCCCGTCGCCGGCGGCGCGGGCATGGTCGCCATGCGGGTGTCCGACTCGGTCACCGAGGACTCCTCGGAACTGATACAGGGCGAGGTTCCGCTCGTCTCCACCATGGTCGACGCCGCGGGTAACCCGATCGCGTGGCTGTACGCGCAGCGCCGGTGGCCGGTGCCCGGCAACCGCATCGCCGACACCGTCAAACTCGCGCTCGTCTCGATCGAGGACCGGCGATTCACCGAACACAACGGCCTCGACATCCAGGGCACGTTGACCGGACTGATCGGCTACCTGCAGGCCTCCGATGACACCCGCGGCGGCTCGACCATCGAGCAGCAGTATGTCAAGAACTACAACCTCCTGGTGAAGGCGCAGACCGACGCCGAACGACGCGCCGCGGTCGAGGCCACGCCGGCCCGCAAGCTGCGCGAGATACGCGCGGCGGTCGCGCTCAACAAGGCGCTACCCAAGGCCGAGATCCTGACGCGCTACCTCAACCTGGTGTCGTTCGGCAACGGCTCCTTCGGTGTGCAGGACGCCGCGCGCACCTATTTCGGCGTCAACGCCGCCGACCTGAACTGGCAGCAGGCCGCCCTGCTGGCCGGCATTGTGCAGTCCACCAGCGCACTCAACCCGTACACCAATCCCGACGGCGCTCTGGCACGCCGCAATGTCGTGCTCGACACGATGATCGACAACCTGCCCGACAAGGCCGAGGAGCTGCGCGCCGCACGGGCGACGCCGCTGGGTGTGCTGGCCAAACCGCAACCGCTGCCGGAGGGCTGCATCGCCGCCCGTGACCGCGCGTTCTTCTGCGAGTACGCATTGCAGTACCTGGCGCGTGCCGGTCTCAGTGAAGACGATGTCGCGCGCAACGGCTACCTGATCCGCACCACCCTGGATCCGCGCGTGCAGGACAGCGTCAAGAAGGCCATCGACACCGTGGCCGCCCCCGGCCTCGACGGCGTCGCCAGCGTCATGTCGGTCATCAAACCCGGCAAGGATGCGCACCGGGTCCTCGCGATGGGTGACAACCGCACCTACGGGCTGGACCTGGGGTCCAGCCAGACAGTCCAGCCGCAGCCGTTCTCCCTGGTGGGTGACGGTGCCGGGTCGATCTTCAAGATCTTCACGACGGCGGCGGCCCTGGACATGGGGATGGGCATCAACGCCCAGCTCGACGTGCCGCAGACGTTCCGCGGGACGGGGCTGGGCAGCAGTGACACCCCGGGCTGCCCGCCGAACACGTGGTGTGTGAAGAACGCCGGCGGCTACAGCGGCAAGATGAGCGTCACCGATGCGCTGGCCCAGTCCCCCAACACGGCGTTCGCGAACCTGATCGCCCAGGTCGGCGTGCCGCGCGCAGTCGACATGGCGGTGCGGCTCGGGCTGCGGTCCTACGGGGACCCGGGTACCGCCCGGGCCTATGACCCCGACAAGAACGACAGCCTCGCGGAGTACCTCAAGGGACAGAACCTCGGCTCGTTCACACTCGGCCCGGTCGAGGTCAACGCGCTCGAACTGTCCAATGTCGCCGCGACGCTGGCCTCGGGTGGCATGTGGTGCCCGCCGTCGCCCATCGAGAAGATCTTCGACCGCGATGGCCGCGAGGTGGCGTTGGAGGCGCCGCGCTGCGAACAGGTGGTGCCGGAGGGTCTGGCCAACACACTGGCCAACGCGTTGGGCAAGGACCACACCAGCGGAACGGCCGCGAGCGCCGCGGGTTCGGTCGGCTGGGGCCTGCCGATGTCGGGGAAGACGGGCACCACCGAGTCCCACCGGTCGTCGGGCTTCCTGGGGTTCACCAATCAGTACGCTGCCGCGAATTACATCTTCGACGACACCCCCAACCCGTCGAGCCTGTGTTCGTATCCGCTGCGCAAGTGCGCCGGCGGCGGCAGCCTCTACGGCGGCAACGAGCCCGCGCGCACCTGGTTTCTGGCGATGAATCCGATCGCCGAGGACCTCGGCCCGGTGTCCATGCCGCCCACCGATCCGCGGTATGTGACCGGTGGCCCGGGCAGCGAGGTGCCCAGTGTGACGGGCCTGACCATCGAGGCCGCGCGAAAGAAGTTGGAGGATGCCGGTTTCCGCGTCGCAGATCAGCCGACGCCGATCAACAGCTACGCCAGGAAAGGTGCCGTCGCGGGTACCACCCCGAAGGGTAAGACCATCCCGGGGTCGATCATCACGATCAACACCAGCAACGGTATCTCGCCCGCGCCGGTGTACGTGCCGAGGCCGGCGGCCCCTCCACCGCCGCCCCCGCCCGATGCTCCCCCGCCACCGCCGCCACCCAATGTCATCAACATCCCCGGGCTGCCGCCGATCACCCTGCCCGCGCCGCCGCCGCCTCCTCCGCCGCCACCGCCACCCCCGCCGCCGCCGGCGCCGCCGCCTCCACCGCCTGATCCCGGGCTGCCACCACCACCGGTCTAGAGGTCGCGCGCGCCCGGTTCGTCAATCCTGGCCGCGAGTCCCAAGAGGCACAGTTGTCACCCCGATAGATCGGGCACCAATGTGTGCCCACCTCGCCGCGACATTTCGCGACAATCGCGACAACCCCCACGGGGCGGGGCCGCGTTTGTGAATCCTGGGCGGTATTTGGGCCCGGTTTCCGCCAATACTTCACAAACGCCGTCGTCGTTCTCCTATGCGCCTCCCCCGACGCCGAGCTCCATGCCCCCAGACCCGGACGGCGGGCAACAGTTGCGTAACTCACCGGCATCTGTCCGGCACTGCGTGGTCCAATCAGCACTTGGGATCGGTAGCGTCACGCGCGCAGTCCACTTGTCATCACTACCGCGCTGCACCAGCGCACGACACAAGGACACCTCCATGCGCCTTCCCACGTCGGTCCTGATGGCGACCGCACTGACCGTGGCCGCCTACTCCACGGCGGCCTGCTCGACGTCACCCGGCACGGCGCCTTCCACCGCGCCGCAGCCGGCGTCCACGAGTGTGGTCGCTGCCGCGGCGCACGGCGTCGAGGCACCGATCGAGTCGGTGCCGTGGTCGCAGATCGGACCGGGATGGGTGCTCGCCACCTGGAGTCCCGTGACGGGCACGCGGCCCGGCGAGGAACCGCCCGCCGGCGAGCCGACGCGCGACGAGGCCACCACGACGCTCTATCTGGTCGACCCGGCAGGTGGTCGCTACCCGATCACCACATTCCCGCCACCGGGCGACAAGGCGGCACCGGAACTGATCGACTGGTCCGGCGACGGCACGCGCGCCCTGTTCTATGCGCCCTACGCACAACCGCCGTCGGCCATCATCGTGGACCTCCACACCGGTACGCAGACCACACTGCCGGTGCCGGCCTCGCCGCGTTTCACGCTGCCCGACGGTAAAGCGCTGCTCGTCAGCGACCGCACCGACTACCAGGCCCCGGCGCACCTCGACCGGATCGACCTGACCGGCAAACATCAGTTCACCTACCCGGTGGACACGTTGGACAGTCCGTTCAGCGGCGCGCTCCTGTCCACCCCCGACGGGACACGACTGGTCCTCGGCACCGAGAAGGGGCTGGCGCTGATGGGCAACGACGGCACGGTCGGCGCCACGCTGACGGTCCCCGACCGCACAGACTGCGCGCCCCTGCGATGGTGGGACGGCACCGCGGCGTCGACGGTGCTGGCGACCTGCGAAGGCCCGGGCAACACCACGCAACTGTGGACGGTCCCGATCGACGGCGGCGCGCCGACCGCTCTGACCGCTCCCAACGACCACCAGTCGGGTCCTGACCTCGGCGACGGGATGGCCTGGCAACTGCCGGCCGGCACATTCATCCAGGCCGCGGGCGCGTGCGGCGTCATCTACCTGGCCAAATTGAACCCCGACGGAACGACGACCAAGGTCGACGTGCCCAAGGCCAGCGGAAGCGTGTCGGTCCTCGGCGCCAACGGTGATCACCTCACAGTGCAGGCCCGAGCCGCGTGCGGGCCCGGTCAGGCCCTGATCGACTTCGATCCGGCCGCCAATGCGTCCACCATCCTGCTCGGCCCGAGCGTCAACGGCGGCGGTGTCATCGACGCCGTCGCACACCGGGACCAGTGATGCGCACGACATTACGAAACACCCTGGGCGCCTGGATGACTGCGACCATCGTCGTCGGCGGGATGGTCGCATCGGGACAGCAGATCGCCCATGCCGACACGACCTGCACCAACCTCGCCGGTGTCGTCGGGACCGACCAGATGTGCGTCGCTCACATCGCGGCGCCCAACTACACGATCGACTTCCGGTTTCCGGTCGACTATCCCCAACAGCAGGCCCTGACCGACTACCTCACCGGTCAGCGGGACTCGTATATCGACTGGGTCGCTGGACGGTTCGGCGGTACCGACACCCATCCGTACGCGCTGGACATCAGCGGCGACAGCTTCAATGCCGGCGGTGACGCACCCACCCAGAGCCTGTTGCTGACCATCGGCGAGGATATCGGTGTCCACCCGATCACCCGGTACAAGACCTTCAACTACGACCTCACCTCGCAGACACCGATCACCTTCGATTCCCTGTTCGCGCCCGGTACCGACCCGCTGGAGGTGCTGAACCCGATTGTGTTGGCCGAGTTGAAAACCCGCGGGGACGGGGATCTGATAGGTGCTCTCGATGCCGACGCCTACCGGAATTTCGTCCTCACCGACGACGCAGTGGTCTTCTACTTCGACCAGGGTCGGCTGCTGCCACACGAGGTCGGTGCCCTGCACGTGTCGGTGCCCCGCAGCCAGCTGGCCTCGGTGCTGGCGTTACCGGCAGCCGCTCAGATCGCGCACACGCCGTGCGACTGGGTCACCAGTGACGAGGCCGCCGGCATCCTCGGTCTCGCGGTGACCGAGACGCCCTACGACAATCCCACTGATCCAGGCTGCTACTGGGGCACGGCCGGGCAACCGGGAATCGGGGTGCACATCGACGTTCGCCTCCCCGACGCGACGTCGGAGGCCGCGACCGCCGTGTACCAGCAGGCCGCAACGGCCCCCACTGCCACCGCCGTCCACGGCTTGGGCGCCGAAGCCATCTGCGTTGTCGAACCGCAGACCACCCCACCGTCGGCGACAGTCCTCGCGCAACTCTCGGGTGACCGCCTGCTGCGCGTCACCCAGGGCTACGCGTCATGTGACACATTGCAGCAGTTCGCGAAGTTGGCCATCGGCCGTCTCGAGGCCTGACCCTTCGCGCGGCCACTCAGTACGGTGGGGACCATGAAATTCCTCGAAGTGGACGGTCTGGGGCAGGTCAGCCGGATCGGGCTCGGCACGTGGCAGTTCGGCTCGCGGGAATGGGGTTACGGCGACAACTACGCCTCGGGTGCGGCCAATGACATCGTCAGGCGGGCGCGCCAACTGGGCGTGACGCTGTTCGACACCGCCGAGATCTATGGGTTCGGCAAGAGCGAACGCATTCTGGGTGAGGCGCTCGGCGACGAACGCGCCAACGTCGTCGTGGCCAGCAAGGTGTTCCCCGTCGCACCGTTGCCGGTGGTGGTCAA
>CAMFLL010000107.1 GCA_945957405.1 uncultured Mycolicibacterium sp.
GATCTACACTATCCTCTTCGTCGGCAGCGTCAGATGTGTATAAGAGACAGGCAATCTCCTGCACGGCGATATGGGCACGTCGATCCGCTATGCGGTCCCGGTCAAAGACCTTCTTCTCCAGGCCTTCCCGGCCACCATGACACTGGTTGCCGCGGCGATGGTGTTCTCGATCCTGTTGACGTTCCCGCTCGGGTACGCGGCGGCCCGGTTCAAGAACACGTTTGTCGATGTCCTGATCCGCGGGTTTTCGATTCTGGGCACGGCCACGCCGCCGTTCTACTTCGCGATCCTGTGCATTCTGGTGTTCGGGTTCCACCTCGGCTGGTTCCCGATCACCGGTCGCGGCGACCCACCCGACCTGCACCACCTGATTCTGCCCGCGTTCATCCTCGGTTACTCCGATGCCGGGCACAGCGTGCGCGTGTTCCGCGCCAGCCTGGTCGACTCCCTGCAGGAGGATTACGTGCGCGCCGCGCGGGCCAGAGGGATCGGCGGGCTGTCGGTGCTGTTCAAGCACAGCGGTCGCAACGCACTGATTCCAACCACCACGGTGCTCGGTCTGAGCCTCGCCAGCATTGCGGGTTCGCTGATCCTGGTCGAGACGGTCTTCAGCTGGCCGGGCGTCGGACGCCTGGTGGAGATCGGGATCCTGTGGAACGACTTCCCGCTGGTGACGGGGGCACTGCTGGTACTTCTGGCCTACACGGTGATCGTGTCGGCGATCGTCGACATCCTCTACGTCGTCATCGACCCCCGAATTCGAACACATTCCGGAGCGTGATCAACGGTGTCAACACTGATGGAGGAACCGGTCGCGCTGCCGGACTACCGGCCACGCAGCATCATTCGGCGACTGTGGAATTCCGACTCGCGCCGGCGGTACTTCCGCAGCACAGTGGGGATGGCCAGTCTCATCGTCGTGGTCGCTCTTGCGGTCATCGCCGTCGTGGGTCCGCTGCTCACCATGGATCCCAACCATGCCGACGTCTTGAACATCCTCAAACCACCCAGCGGTAAGCACTGGTTCGGCACCGACGAGTTGGGGCGTGATGTCTTCGCCAGGGTGATCGCCGGCGTGCGTGTCTCACTGGTGGTTTCGGTGGTCTCCACCGTCATCGCGGTGCTGATCGGTATGCTCGTCGGCTCGGTGAGCGGTTTTCGCGGCGGAGTCACCGACGATGTGATATCCCGCATCGTGGACGTCCTGATCACGTTCCCCACCCTGCTCCTGGGCATCGTCATCGCCGTCGTGATGGGACCGTCGACCACGAGCATCGTTGTCGCTCTGTCCATCTCACAGATCCCCTTGTACGTCCGGCTCTTCCGAGCGGGATCGCTGACGGCCAAGGGCACCGAGTACGTGATGGGAGCTACAGCGCTCGGCCTGCATCCCGTTCGAATCCTCGGCAGGCACATCGTGCCGAACACGATCACCCCGGTGCTGGTCGTCGCCGCGGGCCACGTCGGCCGCCTGGCGATCGCCGAGGCCTCCCTGAGCTATCTCGGCGCGGGTATCCAGCAGCCCAACGCCAGCCTGGGCAACATGATCTCGGAAGGACAACCGTATCTTCAGGTCAACTGGTGGCTGCCGGTCATACCCGGTGCCGTGCTGATGGTGCTGTCGGTGGCGTTCAGTTTCATGGGCGATGCCTTGCGCGACGCGTTCGATGTGCGCGAGTCCAGCGTCGCGCAAGTCGCCGCCGCCTAGGGAGGATGTCGCTGTGCAACTGTGCATCCGGAACGTTTCCATCGATTATCAGACGGGACGGGGGCCGGTGTCGGCAGTCCGGAACATCTCAGTGGAACTCGACGAGGGCCACACCCTGGGCATCGTCGGTGAATCAGGCTCGGGGAAATCGACGTTGGGTCTGGCGGTGATCAGGCTCCTACCCAGGAGTGCGTCGATCAGGGGGCAGATCACACTCGGCGACGACGACGTGCTCACCTTGCCCGAAAGCCGGATGAAACACATCCGGGGGCCGGTCGTCGGCATGGTGTTCCAGGATTCACTGGCCTCACTCAACCCCTCGTTCACGGTCGGCGGACAGCTCGTCGAGACGCTGCGCGTACACAACAAGACGATGACCCGACGCGAAGCACGCACGCGCGCAGAGGAACTCTTTGGCGAGTTGTCCATTCCGCCCGAGCGGCTGCGTGCCTATCCCCACGAACTGTCGGGCGGTATGCGGCAACGAGCGATGATCGCGATCGCGCTGTCGTGCGAACCGCAATTCCTCATCGCCGACGAGGCCACCTCCGACCTCGATACGGTCAGTCAACGGTTGATCCTCGACTTACTGTCCCGCATACAGGAGGAGCGGGGGTTGGGCATGATCATCGTCAGCCACGACCTCGGCGTCGTCCGGCACCTGTGCGAATCGGTCGCCGTGATGTACCGGGGTGAACTCGTCGAATACGGTCCCACCACCGAGGTTCTCAACAACCCGCAGCATTGGTACACCGAAGGTCTCGTCCGGGTCAGCGCCAAACACCGCGACAGCTCGGGTCACCTCTACACACTGCCCAAGATCGGCGAGCCGGTACCGGGCCAGGGCGACCACGTCGAGGTCACGTCATGACCGAAGGCCGCCAGGTGCTGGTCTCCGTCACCGGCGTCACCAAGCAGTACACCGTACCCAGCGGGTGGTTCCGGCGGGCCAAACTGGACGCCATCAGAGGTGTCGACCTGGAGATCAACCGGGGCGAGATCGTGGCGCTGGTCGGTGAAAGTGGCTCCGGTAAAAGCACACTGGGCCGGATACTGGTCCGGTTGACGAAGGCCACCTCCGGTGAGGTGCTGTTCGACGGAGTCGACGTCAACCGGCTCGACGGCCGGAAGCTACGCGAATACCGCAAGCGGGTCGGGATCGTGTTCCAGAATCCCTACCGCAGTCTGAGTGCCCGGATGACGGTGGGCGAGCTCATCGCGGAACCACTACGGGTCTGGAAGGTCGTCCCCCGCAAGCAGGTTCCTCATGAGGTGGCCCGACTGCTCGACGGGGTGGCGTTACCGCCGTCGCTGGCCTCGCGGCACCCCCACGAACTGTCCGGCGGTCAGCGCCAGCGCGTCGCGATCGCGCGCGTGCTGTCGGTGCGTCCTGAATTCCTGGTGGCCGACGAAGCCGTTTCGGCACTGGATGTCTCGGCGGCGGCGGGCATCATCAACCTGTTGCTCGATCTGCGGGCGAATCTCGGGCTGACCGGGTTGTTCGCCACCCACGACCTCAGCGTGGCCGGCATCCTGGCGGACCGGATCGCGGTGATGAACAAGGGCGAGATCGTGGAGATCGGCACGCCGACGGAGCTGCTGTCGAATCCCACGCACCCGTACACAAAGCTCCTGGTGTCATCGCAACTCCGCGTCGACAAGGACGCGGAGCCGGTCCAGGAGGACGCTCTCGAAGCCGCGGAGGTGGATGGCCGGTGAACACCGACCCTGTGATCGAATCGATCAGCGGCCTGCTGACGAACATGCGCTACGAGGACCTGCCCCACGACGTCGTGCATGCCGCCAAGCGGATCCTCATCGACACCGTCGGATGCGCCTTCGGTGGCTACCACACGCCGGCAGCGGTGGCCGCACGGCAGATCGCTGAGGCGGTCCGCCCGACGCCACACTCGCCGGAGGCCTCGGTCCTCATCGACGGAGCCGCGACGAGCCCCGACCTGGCCGCGTTCGCCAACGGGGTGATGCTGCGGGTGCTGGACTTCAACGACAGCTTCCACGGCAAGGGCAACGGCGGCCACCCCAGTGATGTCATCGCCGGAGTTCTCGCGGCCGCCGAGTCCACCTACAGCCACGGTAAGGCGGTCCTGCTGGGCGTGGTGTCGGCCTACGAAGTGTTCTGCCGCTATGTCGGACAGACCCGGCTCGGCGCCAATCCGTGGGATCACGTGACCGTCGGAGCCCTGGCGGTGGCCGGCGCGGCCGGCCGGTTGATGAGCCTGTCAGACGCCCAGTTGCGCGACGCCCTGGCGCTGGCCCTGGTACCCAATATGGCGTTGCGGGCCACTCGATTCGAAGAAGTGTCGATGTGGAAGGGGTGCGCCGCGGCGAACGCGTCGCGCAACGGCATCTTCGCCGCGACGCTGGCCTCCCACGGGGTCAGCGGTCCCCCGCGCCCCTTCGAGGGCCGCGGCGGCGCGTTCTCGGGACCGGTCCCCCGATTCGAACCACCGGAGTCCGGCCCAGAGGGCTCACACGCGGTGCTGCACTGCCAGTTCAAGCGATTTCCGATCGGCTCGTTGTCGCAGACGGCGGCCTCTGCGGCTCTGGAGATCCACGAACACCGGCTGCCGATCGGGGACATCGACCGAATTCGACTCGGCACCACCAGTTTTGCAATGAGCGTGATGGCAGGCGATCCGGAGAAGTGGCGTCCATCGACACGTGAGAGTGCCGATCACTCGCTACCGTTCGTCATCGCGTCGACCATTCGTGACGGCGCGCCCGGTGTCGACAGCCTCGATCACGACTCGTTCACCGACCCCGCACTGCAGAGGTTGATGGACCGCGTCGAGGTGTTCGTCGATCCGGAATGCGAGGCGGCCGCACCCGTGACCATGGCCAAGCTCACGGTCATCCTGAGCAACGGCGAAACACACACTGTCGCAACCCGATACCACCGAGGCCACTACCTCAACGCGATGACCGACGGCGAGATCGCCGACAAGTTCATTGCGCAGACGGCGCCCGTGATCGGAGCATCGGCCACCACCGCACTCCTGGACATGATGTGGGACGTGGACCGCCACGCCGACATCGGTGCCATGGTGGCCGCGACGACGCCCGGCAGGCGTTGAGCGCGCCGGCACCTACCCGCTGGACACCTCGGTGAGATGGTCGATCGACGCGGTGTAGTGGTCCCGTGCGCGGTCGATGTGATCCGCCATGAGCTGCATCGCCTTCGGGGTGTCCCGCGCGATGAGGGCGTTCAGGATCCCGAGGTGCTCGTCCCACGCCTGCTTTCGATCGATGGGGTCGAACGGCGGCGAATACCAGTCGGCGCGACGCTTCAGGGCATCCAGTAACTGGCTCAGCAACGGGTTGTTCGCGATGGCCGCGATCTCCGCGTGAAAGTCGACCTGGCTGCGGTGGGCCGACGGATCTTCGCCATGGTCGAGCAGGTCGTTGGCGACGTCGAGCAGCCCGCTGAGCCGCCGGGCGTGCCCCGCGTCGATCTTCGTGGCGGCGAGTTGGACGGCGGTGGCTTCCAGCCCGCGACGCACGTCGAAGTAGCAGCCGATCTCCTCTTCGGTGGGAATGTGGACGAACGCGCCCTGCCGCGGTTTGAGGTCCACATACCCGTCTTTGGCGAGCACTTGCAGTGCCTCGCGTAGCGGCCCTCGACTCACGCCGAGCCGCTTGGCCACCTCGCTCTCGACGATGCGCGCACCGGGCCGAATGGCCCGGCTGACGATCAGGCTCTCCAATTGCCCATGGACGCGTTGGCTCAGAGGGGGCACTTCCTCCAGCCGCGTGAACTCCATGTCGGCAGGCTCAGCGTCGGCCATGCGACTCATTGGACCACACCGGCGCGGTGATCAGCACACGAGCACGGCCCATGTCGCCGAGATCTTCTGCAGGCAGCCCGCCAGGCGGAGCCTGGCGGGGTTCGGCATCAGCCGACCATTTTTTCGACAACATCGGATTTCTTCTGACCTTTCCCACGTCGAACGACATAAGCAGATGAGCTGTCACCGGCGGCCATCCCCATCACCATCCCGGAGACGAGGCCACTGCCGCCCGGGTAGTTGTGGTAGTAGATACCGCCCACCATCTCACCGGCGGCGTACAGCCCGGCTATTACCCGTTCACCTTCGTCGAAAACCTCGCCGCTGGTGTTGGTGCGCAGGCCGCCGAAGGTGAAGGTGATCGCGGGGGCGACGGGAAATGCCGTGAACGGGGGCGTATCCAGCGGCAACGCCCAGTTCGACTTCCTCGGCTCGATACCGCGGGTGCATTTGCCGTCGAGGGCGGCGAAATCGACATCCCCGTCCTGGACGGCCGCGTTGTACTGCTCGACGGTGGCCACCAGATTGTCGGCGTCGAGGTCGAGTTCGGCGGCGATGACGCGAATATCGTCGGTCACCACCTGCGTCACGTTGCGGCTGCGGTAAACCGGCCGCAGCATGTCGACCGTCTTGGCGTCGACGATCTGAACCGCGAATCCGTTGGCGGACTCCACGAGGTTGCGTCCGCTGACCGCGTACGTGAATGCCCGCAGATCGGCGCCCTCGTCGAAATAACGCTTACCGTCCCTGTTGACGGTGATTCCGAACCGGTAGGACACGCGTTCCGAGATGTCTCCGTGCACACGATCCCCGAACGGGTCGGCGAAATAGTCGGCAGAGACCGAATGGCAGCCGCCCCAGTGCCCGAACGCCCGTGCGCCGATCTCCATCGCCATCGTCAGACCGTCGCCGGTGTTGAACTCGGTACCCCGGACTTTGGCCAGATCCCAGCCCGGGCCCAGGTACGCGTTGCGCAGCGGCGGGCTGGCTTCGAAACCACCGCACGCCAGCACCACCGCGTGCCCGCGGATCGTCTCCACCACACCGTCGGCGGTGCGCACCTCGACGCCTTCGATTCCGTCCGGTCCGCGCAGCAACCGGGTGGCGCCGGTGTCGTAACGGATGGCCACCCCGTGCTTGCCGAGCTGCGAGATCAGCGCGTCGACCAGACCGGGACCGCCTTCGTAGTGCTGCAGGTCGTCGCCACCGATGAGCTTGATCTTCTCGCCGCTCTTGATGTCATCGAAGCCGAGCGCCAGATGGAACTTCGACCCCATGCTCTGCAACCACTCGATACCCGGCCGGGCTCCGGTCGCGATCAGTCGGCACAGCCCTTCGTCGGCCAGGTACCGTGACGCCCTCTGCAAATCGTTGTAGAAGTCGTCTTCCGAGTACGGCTCGACCTCGATGTTGGCGAGCTCGTCGAGGTCCATCTGCAGCAACGCCGCAACATCGGAGATGTCACCGTGCGGGATTCGCATCCTGCCTTCGGTGAAGAACGAGTTACCACCCCGTTTGCCCTCGGGCGCCTTCTCCAAAACGATGACGTCGTCGACGGATTCGCGCGCGCGCAGGGCCGCGCACAGTCCCGCGTTCCCGCCTCCCACGACGATGACGTCATGAATCGTATCGCTCTTGGGCATGCAATCTCCATCTCTCATTTTCTGCCGAGGCCGATGAGCCGGGCGATGTCTTGTACTCCGTTGGTTGCCTCGCCGCCCAGAACCAGGTCGATCAGTTCCGATGTGTCGGATTCGGAGAGGCAGCCATCAACGGTCGAGCGGAACTTGGTGATCACTTCGTCCGACGTCAGCGGTAACGTGGGGTCGTATCCGCGTGGATTCGTATGCAGGGAGCGGTGTTTGGTGCCGTCCACCTCGAACTCGATCGAAGCGGGATAATAGAAGAAGGCGTCATCCTTGGTCGACTGATAGATCTGCTCGACTTCGTCGTCGTAGTCGATCACCACGCGCTTCTCCACTTCGGCGATCTCAGGGTCGCTGAGCTTCTCGGGCGCCATCTGGCGCAGCGAGACCTCACCGTCGACGATGCCGGCGGCAACCGCGAAGGGAATGGAGAAGCGCGCCTCGCCGGTGGTCGTCGGACGTTCCCGCCGGAATGGCGGATCCTCCACCAACCATGACGGTGCACCGATCCGGATGGTGTCGGGAACCTTTTCGTCGAGCCGGAATTCGTTCCTGGCGGAAACCACCCCGTCGAGGATGTTGAAGAGCATGCCGCAGGTGGAGTGGACCTTGAACCCCGCCTCCAACAGCGAGTAGCGCACACCGAGGCCGTCGACCATCAGCTCCGGCCGCGGTAATTGGACCATCGCGTTGGTGAAGCCGAAGGTGCCTTCGAACACAGTCAGCGGTCCGGTGTAGTCGAGTTCGGCCAGGTAGGCCGCGTCGATACCGTTGGCGGCGGCACGTCCGGCATGCAGTGGCTTGCATTCGGGGCCGGTATTCATCGACTCTCGAAGTCCGGCTGCCGCGGTGCCCGCGATGGCGAGGGCCTGCGCGGTGCGTTCGGCGTCCAGGCCGAGCATCATGGCAGCCACCGTGGCCGAGCCGAAGACGCCCGTCGAGCCAGTGCCGTGAAAGCAGCTCACGTTGCGCGGCAACAGCGTTGCTTCGCCGGCGCGGCCCATGATGTCGTAACCGATCACGATCGATTCGAGGCATGCCCCCCACGTCGCGCCTGTCTCCTCGGCCATCACCAACGCCGACGGAACCACGACGCAGCCGAGATGGTTGTCCGACGGCCGGTGCCCGTCATCGAACTCGAGGGTGTGCGCCAGGGTGGCATTGGCAAGCGCGGAATCCTCCGTACGCAATTTCCTTCCAAGCCCGACGGCGGTGGCTTTACCTGCCGCGCCTCGTGTTTCGACGAACGTCAGGATCTTCTGGCCGGTCGCGGTGGTGGTCGCCCCTACCATCGCTCCGATGGTGTCCAGCGCATGCAGGCGCGCCCGATCGAGCAGTGCATCGGGCAGATCGTGGTGGGAAACCACGTAGTCCGCGACGCGCTTCGCTATGGGGACTGAACCATCAGGCTGCATGTGCCACCGCCTTGGCCTCTCGCCGGTCTTGTAGTTGGCGGCGCACATCGAGTGCCACCGCAATAAGGGCAAGGATGAAGATCACGATCGCCACCGGCCGGTCGAGGATGAACGGGATCGGATCGCCGTGCGACAGCTCGCCGATACGGGTCCAGTTCGAGTCGACGATGGGACCGAGGATGAAACCCAACAACATCGGCGCCTGCGGAAATCCCAACAGCTTCAACCCGAACATCGAGATTCCGATGACGAGCATGACGTAGGAGCCGAACATCGTCTGGTAGACCGTGAACGCCCCGAAGATCGCGACCACCATGATCATCGGCGGCCAGATCCTGGGGTCGACCTTCAAGATGAGCACCAGCACCCGCATCGCGAACACCGCGATGAACAGGAACAGGATGTTCGCCAGAACGAACATCAGCATGATGCTGACCGCTTCGGGCGCCTGCGTCTGGAACAGTTGCGGTCCGGGTCGCAGTCCGGCCAGCGTGAAACCGGCCAGCAGGACCGCCGTCGATCCGCCGCCGGGAATTCCCAGCGCCATCGTCGGCACCAGGTCGCCGCCCTCGGCTCCGTCACCAGCTGTTTCCGGCGCGATCACGCCGTCGAGGTTGCCCTGACCGAACGGCGTGGGGTCCTTGGACACCCGACGCGCGGCGTTGTAGGCGATCCACGCCGCTACGGTGCCGCCGGCGCCAGGCGCCACCCCGACACCGGTGCCGATCAGAGCGCTGGTGGCGACGACGCGCTTGCGCTTCCACAGCACTGGCCATGCCGAACGCCACGGCACATCGATCTTTCCCTTGTACTGGCGCCGTTCGTCCCGGCCCATCAGCAGTTCGTACCCTTGGACAATCGCAAAGAGCCCGAGGATCACCCAGATGAGATCCACACCCTGCCAGAGATCGCGCATCCCGAACGTGAATCGCGCGTAGCCGGTGAAGATGTCCTGCCCGACGGATGCGAGCAGGAAACCCACCCACGCCGACATCAACGCCATCACCACCGGCGCTGACGACACCGCCGACACCATCGTCACACCGAAGACCGCCAGAGCCAGGTATTCGGCGGGACCGAATTTCACGGCCAGGTGGGCCACGGTGGGTGCGAGGAACATCAACACTATTGCGCCGAAGATGCCGCCCGCGAAGGCTGCCGAGCGCCCCACGGCCAGTGCCTCACCGGCCCTGCCCTGTTTGGTCAGTGCGTATCCGTCGATGGCGGTGGCGGTCGATGACCCGGTGGTCGGGATATTCATCACGATGCCGGAGAACGCACCGCCCCAGTTGTCGGTGACGAACATCGCCAACATGAAGGCCAGCGCGGGCATGGGGTCGATGAAGATGACGATGGGCAGGAAGATCGCCAGCAGGCTCGATCCCGTCATGCCGGGGACCGCGCCCAGGAGGATTCCGACGAAGCAGCCGAGCGGAATCGCGATCAGCACACCGGGTGTGAAGAGTAGCTGGGCGCCCTCCCACAAGTTGGAGAAGTTGAGGAGCATCGAATACGCCCTAGACGATCAATCCGGCGGGTAACCGCAACTCGAGCAATTGAGTTGCCACGGCCCACAGCACGGTGACGGCGACGCAACATGCGATGGTCGCCCTGACCCGCCAGCCGACGACCAGCAACAGGGCGCCGATGACGAACAACCACGTGGACACCAGGTAGCCCAGCACCGGTATCGCCAGCACATAGATCACCACGGCAACGGTGAAGACGGCGGCGCGTGCGGCACGTGACTTGAACACTCCGCCACGGGATTCGATGATCTCGATCGGCGTCGCGTCATCGGTCTCGACGGTCCCCGGGTGCTCCGGGGTCACTTCGGTGTCAGCGCTGACCGCCTGGACGACTCCGCTGTTGCCGGCGCGGTCCCGGTACGCCCCGGCCACCTGCGACAGGATGTGCAGGGCGCTGAACGCCACCAGACAGATCAGCACGAATCGCGGGAATGCCGCTGCCCTGGAGGGAAAGTCGGACATCGACCGTAGCATCACGATCCAGATGACCAACGCCACTACTCCCACGACGGTTTGACGCAGTCGCTCCTTGGACATGATGCGGCCTCCCGACCGCGACCGCCCCATCGATTTCGACTCGGTCACTTGCGCAGACCGATCTGCGCGGCAACGTCACCGACCTGCTTGTTCAACTCCTCCTGGATCGCGGGCATGTCCGACATCGGGGTCCACTGCCAACGGAACCCGGTTTTCTTATAGAAGCTGTCTTTGACCTCGGGGTCGTTCGCGGCTTTCTCGAACGCGTCCGACAGTGTCTTGGCGATGTCGTCCGGTGTGCCCTTCTTGACCGCCAGCCCACGGTACGAGTCGAAGGTGTAGTCGATACCCACGGCCTCTTTCACCGTCGGGACGTCGGGCAACAGGTCGATGCGCTTGTCGTCGGCGACGGCGAGGATCTTGAGTTCCGAGGGGTACAGGTCGTACCAGCCGCCGGCCCGGAACGCGACGTCGAGTTGACCACCGAGCAGACCGGTCGTGAGCTCGGAACCTCCCGAGTACGGCACCAGCTGGGGTTCCGCCCCGATCGCCTTGAAATAGTTGAGCGCGAACACTGCCGTGCTGGAATTCAGCCGGGTGACACCGGCATTGGCCTTGTTGGATTTCGCCCAGTCGTTGAATTCGGCGAGTGTGTTGAACTGCGAATCCTTGGGGACGGCGATGAGACCGGGATCGGTGTTGGCGGATCCGATCATGGTGAAGACCTCGTCGCCGAGTTCGGCGCCACCGAGCTTGGACATGTACTCCCCCGGCGGGCTCACCGCGAGCAGCGTTCGACCGTCGGCCGGCGAGGAGTTGAGTTCCTGGATGGCCTCCAGTCCCCCTCCGCCCGTGACGTTCTTGACCGCGACGTCGACGCCGAGCGCCTGCGCCATCTTCGGCGCGAGGAGGCGGTTGATCAGATCCTCGGCACCGCCGGGTCCCGACGCCGTGAGAATGGTGACCGCACCCGAGATACCTTCGGCCGCTCCGCCGGCACTAGTGTCACCGCCGCCGCTCTGTTTGTTGCATCCAGCCAGCACCAACATCAGTGCGGTCGTCATCACGAAGAGGACCCTCAACACACCGCGAGCGCTGCGAAGATTCCCAACCACGTCACACCTTCGATTCTTTGTCGGTTCCCGTTGTTGCAGAGTGTCTTCCGACGAGTGACGCTGCCAGTTCCGACAGGTCCCAGTCGGCGGCCGCGGTGTCGGCGACAGTTGCCCACAGATGCTCGATCTCGTACTCATCGAGGACAGTCGAGGCCAATCGCGCAAACTTGCCCTGCAACTCGGCCTCGGCGAGCGGAGCGGCCGGGCTGCCGATGGGCGCCCGGCATTCGGCGGTGAAGGTTCCCGATGAGGTGACGACCTCGAGGACCGCCCCTTTCAACGCCGAATAGCGCGACTGCAGTTCATCGTCTCCACGCACGGTGACCCGGCGAGCAAGTGTGAGCAGTTCGTCATCTGTCGTGTACTTCTCGGTGAAGTGTTCCGGCCCGACGAATCCCTCGCGCACCGCGACGGCGACGATGAACTGGATGTTGTGCGTCCACAGCGGATTGTTGTCGATGATCGGCACAGCGTCATGAGCCAGTTTGATGTCGACCGACTGGATGTCGGCGCATTCGAATCCATGCTGCGCACGCATGGTGAGCAGGAGATCCAGCGCCGCGTGGGTCTGATTGCAGCAGGCGTGCCGCTTCAGGCTGGTGTGGCATATCTCGTACCGTTCACCAAGCCCGTCGAGAAGTTGGTCCACGCCAACCGATGTGCCACCGAATGGCTCCAGCACGTTGAATCTGCCCGCCAGGACGTCGGGCGCGCCGAGGAAGCCGGCGCGCGCCAGCAGCGCCGCCTGCACACCGCCCTGAGCCGCGACACCCGTATGGAAAGACTTCACCATGTGTGATGAATCGTCCTCATAGGTCAAAAGTCCCGAGCTTCGACTGGCCGCGAGGGCCAACGCCGACTGCAGCTGCGCGGCCGTGAGACCGAGCAGTTTCGCCGCCACCGCCGCGGCCCCGAAAGTGCCGCAGACCGCCGTGGGATGGAACCCACGGTCGACCTGGCGCTGCGGTCCGATGGCCTTGCTGATCCTGATCTGCAGGTCGTAGCCGGCGATGATCGCGCCCAACAGGTCTCTGCCCGTGCAGTGACCTGCCTCCTCGCCTGCGGCCAGCGCGGCGGGCACCAACACCGCGGCAGCGTGGTTGCGACCACTGGTGTGCGTGTCGTCGAGTTCGATGTCGTGACCGCCGATGCCGTTCACGAACGCGGCCCGGGCGGCATCGGTTCCGGAGCAGTGGCCGACGATGGTGCACTTGCCGCCGCGGTAATCAGGAGTGGCGGACAAGGCTGTGCGCACCGCCCGCTCACGGCTCGCGGCCAGCAGTACACCGATGGTGTCGGCGAGCACGAGTCGACCCTGGCGTTTCACGGGCTCCGGGAACACATCGAAATCCGCATCGAGCACGTACTCCGCCAGCGAAGCCGTCAGGCTCATTCAAGCCTCCTCAGCTGCGTCGACAACATTGCATCCCCGTCGCCACACCCTATTACGAAAACTGTAAACAATCAACAGTCTTACACGAGTGCAGGGGAGGCTCAACCTGGTAAAAGAGTGTCCGCCAACCCGCCGAACGGGCCCGGATTTAGGGTATCGTAAACAAGTTCATGCGTTTGCCACGCGCGGACGATCCGCAGTACATGAACACCCATCGGTTTGCCTCTCGGGGTGCGCACACCGTCGCAGAGCGGTCTCTGGGTCTGTCGCGGGCCACGCTCGCGCTTCGGCTCGCTCCCACCATGATGACTTGCCGACCGCAAACGCTTTACGCTGCAACGAAACTGCACCGGATCAAGGGGCCTGATCTGGGCCGAAGGCGAATACATCGCTGTCCATCCGGTCGACGTCCTCGACTGCCAGTACTCGCGCGGCGATCGCGCGCGCCGATGCCTCCCCGCAGACCGGTGCGGCAGAGCCGATGAACTTGTCGACCACCTCGGCCTCGGTCAGCGGTCGCCGTGGATCGTAACCTCTTGGCGAGGTCACGACGCGCCGGAGGGTCTGACCACCGCTGACCACTGTGACCGCGGCCGGGTAGAAGAAGAAGTCGTCATTCTTTGTCTGCTCGAAGATCTCGTCCACCTCGTCGTCGACGACGATGTCGATCTTGCTCTCCAGATCCGCCAGCGCCGCGCTGCGCACCCCCGCTTCCGACACCTGAGTCGAGGTCACCTCGCCGTCGTGCAGAGCCGCGGCCACGCAGAACGGAATGCTGAACCGGGCCGCGCCGGCATCGACCGGGCGCGACCGGGAGAACACGCGGTCCGAGGTGATCCATTGCGGCAAACCAACTTCGACGTGATCGATGTCGGCAGGGTTGAGACCGTGGGAGTTTCGGACCTCGATCGCGGCGTCGACCGCCGTGAAAACCCGACCGCACGCGGCATGCACCTTGAATGCCGACTCCACCGTGGCGAACCGGGTTCCGAGATCCTTGGTGACCTGCTCCGGCCGCGGCGTCGGCGTGAACGCCCGGAGGAAGCCGAATCGGCCCTCGAGAATTGCACTGGGGCCCTGCACACCGCACGCAGCGAGGATGGCGGCCGACACACCGGACTGCGCGCCGCGGGCCACCTGGAAGGGCTTGCAGTCGGCCCCGGTGACCTGCGGCTCCCGTAGCCCCGCTCCCCCGTTACCCGCAATTCCCAACGCGTTGACGAACTGGGCTCGGTTCAGCCCCGTCAGCAATCCGGCCGCTACCGCGGCACCGAAACCCGCTGTTGTCGCGGTGTGATGAAAGGGCGTGTCATCCCGCGGGAACAGCACGGCCTGGCCGATGCGCCCCATCACGTCGTACCCGAGTACGACCGCTCTGAGGAACTCCCGGCCTGATGAGTTCTGGTGCTGTGCAACAGCCAGCGCCGCCGGAACCACAGCGGCACCGAGGTGATTGTCGGACGGCCGGTGGCCGTCGTCCATCTCGAGCACATGCGCGAATGTTCCGTTCACCAGGCACGCGGTCTCGACTGCGCTCGTCATCGGCAGACCGAAGAGTGTGCAGGGTCCCACCGCGCCAACCGACCTCGCGTACTCGGCCATCATGTGGCCGAGTCGGCTGCGGGAGCCGGCGATCATGCATCCGACCGCGTCCAGCACGCACTGCGCTGCCTTGTCCCTGGCCTCGCGGGGAATGTCGTCGACTGTCGTGGCCATCGCGTAGTCCGCCAGCTGCGACGTCAATCCCATTGGTTCAGAGTCCATGTGAATCCTCATCTGTCGCCCGGTGGATGAGGTCACGTTCGAGGTGATCGAAGACGTGGACGACATGTGCCCGGAGAACGGTCTCGGCGCGATCGGGATCACGGCTGCGCAACGCGGACACCACGGCCGCGTGTTCCTCCTCCGGCCTGCGGCCCGTCGGCCGTCCGGCCAGTTTCCGGATGCGGTCGAACTCGTCATTGAGCCGTTCGATCGAAGCGCGTAGCCGGCGGTTCCCGCAGTTCTCATAGATGGCGACGTGGATCGCGTGGCCGAGTTCGGCGGCCTCAGACGGGTCACCGTCTGAGGCCTGCTTGGTGCTGAGCGAGGCCAACTCGGCGAGCTCGTCGAGTTCGCGATCGGTGAGCCGTACCGATGCCTCGCGTGCAGCCAGGCCTTCGAGAACCGCGCGCAGTTGCGAGATCTCGCGGACATCGTCGGAGGTGACGTGCGACACCGCGTATCCGCGGTACGGCGTCCACGTGACCAGGCCCGTTTCAGCGAGCCTGACCAGGCCCTCACGGACCGGTGTCTTGCTCACCCCGAGCTGCTTGACCAGCCGAGCTTCTTGGAGCGGCTCACCCGGCTGAACCCGGCAGCTGATGATGGCGCTTCGGAGTGCCTGGTAAACCCGTTCGCCGAGAATACTTCCCGCATCGCCGCGCCGCTGCGCGACGTCCATCAGGTCACCCCGACGAGCGAGGCCGCGACACTGGAGATGTCGGTGACGCCGGCGAGTTCGCGGCAGGTGGCGATGAAGTGGTCGCACTGCTGCTCGCCGAGCACCACCGAAGCCAACTCCCGAAACTTGTTCTCGACTTCGCCACGCACCATGGGGCGTAACGAGGGAACGAAGTGCTGATACTCCACGCCCGAGGACAGTGTGATCCGCACCTTCGCCGCCCGTGGCCGCGTCTTGCGGTACTCGGCCTCGATCTCGTCGTCCACCTCGATGACGACCTTGTCGCTCAGCGCGAGGATCTGCGGATCGGTGAGATTGTCAGCGGTGTATGCCTGGAAGCCTGCCGACCCCTTCACCAGGAACAGAGCGACGCTGAAGCCGGCACTGAACTGGGCGTCGGTGATGCTGTTCGGGCGCTTGATCTTTCCGATGACTTCGGTCGCGGCTCTGCTGTTGGTGCCGATCCAGATGCGATCGATCTCCGCCGCATCGAAGTCATGATGCTGACGGATCCATGCCAGCGCCTCGGTCATCGGCTGGATGTAGCCGTCCTGGGCGTATGGCTTGTAGTGCGCCTGGAGTATCTCCCAATCCGTACCGAGCCCCTTGGTCAGCGGGGCCGCGTCCTGCACAGCGAACGCGCGGAGCACTCCTTCCCCGTCGTCGAGGGTTTTTCCCGAGCCGGTGATACCCGCTTCGGCGAAGAAGACCGATCTGATCCCGGCCGCCGCGGCCAGACCCGGATACAGCCGCTTGGCGCTGCCCCGACCTGTGGCCGGCGCGTCCTGGTACCCCACCAGTTGAGAGCTCGCCAGACCGAAGGCGTGTACGGCGGTTTCGGCATCCATCGAGCGCAACCTGGCCGTGGTGGCAGCAGCACCGAGGGCACCATAGGAACCCGTCATGTGATGCTCGCGTCTGCGTACCTCGTCACCGATGGTCAGTCCGAGCCGGGCCATCAGTTCGTATCCGGCGACAAGTGCCGTGATGAACTCGGCGCCGCTGCTGGCCTGCGTTTCGCCCACCGCCAACGCCGTCGGCACCACCACGCTGCCGCCCTTCAACGAGGTCCGGGCATGATTGTCGTCGGTCTCGAAGCCGTGCGCGAAGACGCCGTTGACCATCGCCGCGCTGGCACACGATGTCAGCGTGCCGTAATTCACGACCGTGCTCTGTGCTATGCCGCCCTGCGCCCTGACGTACTCGTAGATACCTCGTGACCAGGGCAGCGTACTGGCCGCCAACTGCACTCCCCAGGAGTGCATCGCCAACTCCGATGCCTTGTCGACCACGTCGGCGGGAAGGTCGGAGAACTGGAGTTCCGTTGCAAAATCAGCGAGTTCGCGCGTTTCATTCATCGATGGGCCTTTCCGGCTACGACTCGTCGTCGAGTGATCCGATGGACTCGTATACGAGATCGATGAGCTGTTTGGTGTAGGGCTGGGTGGCGTAGTTCTGCAGGAACTCCGGCGTCCCCGTCTCCACCACCTCGCCGGATTTCATGATCAGGATCCGGTCGGCGATCGCCAGTGCGAGCGCGAGATCGTGGGTGACGAAGACACAGCTGAAGTTCCGGCGGGCCTTGAGATCGAGCACCAGGTTCACGATCTGCGCCGAAACGGAGACGTCGAGAGCGGAGGTGATCTCATCGGCGATCAAGACATCGGGCCGGCCGGCGATCGCCCTCGCGATTGCCACGCGCTGCCGTTCACCACCCGAGAGCATCAACGGGTACTTGTGCCGGTATGCCGTCGGCAATCCCACACTGGTGAGGAGCCTGTCGACTTCAGCGGACACCTCGGCCTTCGGCACGGCCCGGGCGACGGTGAGCGCCTCCGCGAGCGCCGGGCCGATCCGGATGCGCGGATTCAGGCTCTGGTAAGGGTTCTGGAACACGATGGAGGTGTGGCGGCGAAATTCCTTGATCTGCTTGCGGGAACGTTTCGTCAGCTCGGTTCCACCCGCGACCACCACCCCGGAGGATGGTCGCACCAGCCCCGCAAGCATCCTCGCCAGCGTGGACTTGCCCGATCCGCTCTCGCCGACGATGACCAGGAGCTCCTCGTGGTTCAGACGCAGATCCACGTTGGATACGGCATTGAAACGGCGTCGGCCGAACCAGCCTTCGCCGATGACGTAACTTCGGGTGACGTTCTTGGCCTCCAGGACAGGGCTGGAAGCGGTCGTCGATTCCGACTTGCCTGCCGTCGCGTTCGTCATGGTGTTCAGTTCCTCTGCGGGGGCGCGGTGACCAGCCGGCCCTTGTCGTCCATGGTCCGTTTGGTGGCGTTCACCAGCATCGCGGTGTACGTGTGCTGGGGGTCGCTCAGCACTTTCTTGGTGGGCCCCGACTCGACCAGTTCGCCCCGGTAGATGACGGCCACCTCATCGCACAATGCGTTCACCACCCCGATGTGGTGGCTGATCAGAATGAAGCCCAACTGACGCTCGCGCTGTAACCTGCGCAGCAGCAGGATGATCTGGTGCTCGGTCACCTTGTCCAGGCTCGCGGTCGGTTCGTCCGCGATGAGGAACTTCGGGTTGGCGACCATCACGGAGGCGATCAGTGCGCGCTGTTGCATACCGCCCGACAGCTGATGTGGGTAACTGCCCAGTCGTTCGCCTTTGAGGCCCAGCTCTTCGACCGTCTTGACCGCGAGGTCGTGGGCCGCGGAACGGGACAACGAATGATCATGTACCCGAGCTGTTTCGGTGATCTGGGCGCCGATGGTGCGAACCGGATTGAGCGCCGCGCCGGGGTCCTGGAAGATCATGCCGATCTCCGGGCCGCGGATCTTCTCGATCGCCTTGCGGTCGAGGCGCAACAGATCCCAGTCATCGAGCCGGATCTCACCGGTGACCCGTGCGGTCATCGGCAGCAGCCGCATGATCGCCATCCCGAGCGAACTCTTACCCGAACCGGTCTCACCGAGGATGCCCAAGGAGTGACCGGGTTCGACGTGCAGCGAGACACCCTTCAGCGCGGCCGCATAGGCGGCTTCGCCCTTCACGTCGAGCCGGTACTCGACGCGTAGATCCTCAACGCAAAGGCCAGACATCGATTTCACTCCGTAAGGTCGAAGGCGTCGCGCAGCGCATCACCGACAAAGCTGAACGAGATCGCCAGCACGCACAAGACGATGCCGGGGTACAGGCAGATGCCGGGATGCACCTGCAGGAACGGCGCGCCCTGTGCGATCATGTTGCCCCAGCTTGCATTCGGCTGTTGCACACCGGCACCGAGGAAGCTCAGCGACGCCTCTGACACGGCCGCGCGGCCCATGTTGCCACCCGCGATCACCGCCACCGGCAGCAGGATGTTCGGAAGCACGTGCCGCAGGACCACCCGGGGTGACGAGTAGCCCTGCGCGATCACCGCCTGAATGTAGTTGCGCTGCACACAGGATTTCGTCAGGACCCGGAATTGCCGTCCGTAGCGTGGCGTGACGGCGATACCGATCGCGATGATGACGCCGGTCAGCGACGGGCCGAGTGCGACGACGATCAGAACGGCCATCAAAATGGTCGGGAAGGTGGCGATCACGTCGAACACGCGGGACAGCAGCTCGTCGTACAGGCCGCCGATGAATCCTGCCGACACCCCGAGAATCATCGCCAGGACCAGCCCGAGCAGCGTCGCCAGGACCGCGACGGTCAGGGCGACCCGCGCGCCGGCGAGCACCCGCGCCAACAGGTCGCGCCCGAGATCATCGGTGCCCAGAAGATGCCCCGAATAGGAGAAGGCCTGGGCGATGTCGGTCTTGTTCGGATCCTGGGCCAACATCGGCCCGAATATCGCCGCCAGCGCGATCAGGATTATCAGCGCCAACCCGATCACCGCGGGCTTGTTCTTCATGAAGCGCCGAACCGCGCCGCCGGTCAGATTGACCCGCTGGTCGGCGAGCTCCCCGGGGGCGTCAGGCGGAGGCACCATCACGACATCTTCGGTAGTCATATCCTTTTCCTCACGTGGATCTCAGCGCAACCGGGGATCGAAAACGCCGTACAAGATGTCGACCAACAACGACACCAGGACCGAATACAGAACGAGCATCAGGACTGCGCCCGAGATCAGGGGGAAGTCATTCCACTGGATCGCTGTGGAGACCAGCTTCCCGATACCTGGCCAGTTGAACACCGTCTCGATGAGGATCACCGAACCGGCGAGATCGGCCAGTCCGACTCCGAGGTCGGTGATGGTCGGCAGGACCGCGTTCCTGGCGCCGTTCTGAATCAAGATGGTGCCCCGGGGAATTCCCCGCGCACGGGCAGCCTGCGCCTGGTCACTGTTCAACTCGTCGATCATGCTGGCCCGCAGGATCCTGGTGGCGCTTCCCGCTTCGTGGAGGCCGAGCACGAGTGACGGGAGGATCAGGTGTACCACGTCGGGTGGATCGCCTCGGCCTGAAACCGGCAGCATGTCAAAGTAGTAGCCGAAGATCAGAATGGCGACGAGACCGATGAAGAACACCGGTGTCGACGTGCCGATGACCACGATGGCGCGGCTGACGACGTCGAACCAGGTACCGCGATACCGCGCCGACAGGGTCCCGATGGTCAGCGCGATGATGATCGCGACCAGGGTGGCGCTGGCCACCAGGGTCAGCGTGGCCGGCAGTCCGTCCATGATCAGCGAGCTGACCGGAACGTGGTAGCGGATCGAGACCCCGAGATCGCCGTGCAGGAGCCGGTCGACGAAACTGACGAACTGCTCCCACGGTGGCCGGTCCAGGCCGAGGTTCTTGGTGATCTGGGCCCGCATCTCCGGCGTCGCTCCATCGCCACCGATGAGCCGCGCCGGGTCCGACGGCAGGACCTGCGAGATGATGAACAGGATCACGGCAACGCCGGCGAGCACGAACGGTAGGGTGCCCAGTCGACGTAAGACCATGTGTCTCATGGCTTCTCCTCGCGCTTAGTCTGTGACCGTCACTTTGCCCATTGCGTTGTACAGAATGCCGTAATAGGCCAACGGGCTCACCGTCAAACCCTGAACTCGCGGGCCTGAAATCATGTAGACGTCCTGAAAGTATCCGGGTATCACCGCCGAGTCCGTCTTGACGACGCGTTCGGCGATCTGTGCACCGAGGTCGGTGTACTCCTTGGGATCGAGCGCGGCGATCATCTTGTCGATCAGCCCCTGCAGGTCGTAGTCGCGCAACGTGTTGGTGTCGTCGGGCTCAGGCAGTGTCGGCGCGACACCCCAGCGCTGGTCGTACATCGTCGCTGCGGTGGCGCGGCCGCTCGTCGCCCAGAACAGCAGGTCCCAGTCGTACTTGGTGACCGCCGCCGGGATGACCGCGCTCTCTTGGCAGTCCAGCTGCGCGTCGTAGCCCAGCTGTTTCAGGTTCGACTGGAATGCGGTCGCCCACTGGCACAGGTACGGCCGGTCCTTGACGGCGAGCATTCTGATGGTGCCGCCGGGCGGGATGCCGCCTTCGGTCAGCATCTGCTTGCCGCGCGCTTCGTCATAGGCGTACGGCTTGAGGTCCGGGGAGAAGCCGTCCTGCCACGACGGAATCGGCTGTGTCGCCGCCGTGCCGAATGCGCCGATCAGCCCTGGCACGATGTCTTGCGCGTTGGCGAGCAGGGCCAGGCCCAGGTCTGTCTCTTATACACATCTCCGAGCCC
>CAMFLL010000108.1 GCA_945957405.1 uncultured Mycolicibacterium sp.
TTCGCCTTAGTCTCGTGGGCTCGGAGATGTGTATAAGAGACAGCCGTGACATCGCGGACGGACTGGAAAAGGAACTCGGGATCGGCATCGAATTCGAGAACATTGCCTTCGATGCGATCATCCCGGGACTACAGGCCAAGCGGTACGAGATGGCCATGTCGGCGATGACCGACAACAAGGAACGCCAGCAGCAGGTCGACTTCGTGGACTACTTCAAGGCCGGCGCCGGCGTCATGTCGAAGACCGCGGACCAGGGCAGGTACCAGGCGCTCACCGATGTCTGTGGTGCGACGGCGGGAATCGTCAAGGGCACCACGGAAGTCGAGCAGGCAGCGGCGCAGTCCAAACAGTGCGAGGCGCAGGGGAAGGCCGCGATCGACACCGTGATCTTCCCCGGTCAGAACCAGGCAATCCTGGCGCTGCAGAACAATCGCGTCGACGTCGTCCTGATGGACAGCGCGCCGGGTGGTTACGCGGCCAAGCAGGCCCCGGGCCTGCAGATGAGCGCACCGTACGAGTCGCAGCCGTTCGGCATCGTATTCGCCAAGGGCTCTGACGATCTGCAGCAGGCGGTACAGAAGGGGCTCGAGAACATGAAGACCTCGGGCGCCTACGACGACATCTTGAAGAAGTACGGCCTCGAAACCGGTTCGGTGGACTCGTTTCCGATCAACGGCGGGGTTGAGTAGATGACGTTGTCCGAGGTCGCGCAGCAACCGGACGCCCGTGTGGTGCTTCCCACTCGCCATTGGGGGCGCATCGTGGCCGCGGTGGCGATCGTGGCGGTCGCAGTGCTGGCAGTGCTGCAGGCGATCGACAACGAACGATTCCAATGGAACGTGGTTGCGCAGTACCTCTTCGCGGAGCCGATCCTGCAGGGCGTCCTCAAGACGCTGATGCTGACGGCTGCGTCGATGGCGATCGGTATCGGCCTCGGCATCGTGATCGCCGTACTACGGTTGTCGCCCAACCCGATTCTGAGTTCGGCTGCCTGGCTCTACTCCTGGTTTTTCCGGGGCACACCACTCCTTGTCCAGCTGCTGTTCTGGTTCTTCCTGTCGGCTCTGTATCCATCGATCGGCGCCGGATACCTGACCTGGGACACCAATTCGCTGATATCGCCGCTGACGGCGGCACTGCTGGGTCTCGGTCTCAACGAGGCCGCCTACATGAGCGAGATCGTCCGGTCGGGCATCATGTCGGTGCCACCCGGGCAATCCGAGGCTGCACAGGTGCTCGGCATGACGAGGGCCCAGGTGCTGCGGCGGGTGGTGCTGCCACAGGCCATGCGCGTCATCATCCCGCCAACCGGCAACGAGACGATCGGGATGCTCAAGAACAGCGCGCTGGTGCTCGTCATCGGATACACCGAGTTGATGACCTCGGCGTCGCTGATCTACGCGCGGACGTTTCAGACCATCCCACTGCTCATCGTCGCGGCGCTGTGGTACTTGGTGATCTCGGCGTTGCTCTCTGCAGGCCAGTACTACATCGAAAGATACTACGGCCGAGGGTTTTCCAATCTACGGGTGCGACGGTCCACGGCCAAACCAGCCACCGGAGGAGCGCGATGACCGACTCGGAACCAATGTTCCAGGCACTCGGTGTGCACAAGTCGTTCGGGCCCGTCGCGGTGCTGCAGGGCATCGACATGACGGTGCGCAGGGGCGAAGTGGTCTGTCTGCTCGGTCCGTCAGGTTCGGGCAAGAGCACCTTCCTGCGGTGTATCAACCATCTGGAGAAGTTCGACCGCGGCGAAATGTGGGTCGAAGGTGAACGAGTGGGCTACCGGCCGCACGGCAACGCCCTCAGGGAACTCAACGAGAGGCAGGTCGCCAAGCGCCGTGCCGAGATAGGCATGGTGTTCCAGCAGTTCAACCTCTTCGCCCACCGCACCGCGCTGGAGAACGTGATGGAGGGTCCGGTGTTGGTGCGCAAGGAGAGTCGGTCGGTGGCCGCCGCCCGGGCGCGCGAACTACTCGGCAAGGTCGGCCTCGGGGACCGCGGTGACAGCTACCCGTCGCAGCTGTCGGGCGGCCAGCAGCAACGTGTCGCCATCGCGCGGGCGCTGGCGATGCAGCCCAAGCTGATGCTGTTCGACGAGCCAACCTCGGCGTTGGATCCCGAACTCGTCGGCGACGTACTGGATGTCATGAAACAACTTGCCGAGCAGGGCATGACGATGATTGTCGTGACACACGAACTCGGCTTCGCGCGGGAGGTCGCCGACCGCATCTACTTCATGTGCGACGGCGTCGTGGTGGAGAGTGGACCGCCGAACCAGGTGCTCGGTACGCCGCGTGAGGAGCGCACCCGGACATTCCTGTCCAAGGTCTTGGCGTAGTGCTGGTCGACGGACGGATCGGGCCGCCTCGCAGACCGGACCTCGACGGTATCGCCGCCTATTCGTCGGTGCGCCCCGGCCCCACACCGATCCGGGTCCGGGCGTCGTCCAACGAGGCCGCGGGGCCCGTGCCCGCCGAGCTTCTCGAGGCCGCGCTCGCACCGATCCGTGACGCGCATCGCTACCCGCCCCTGCTGGGTGCCGATCTTGCCGATGCCATCGCCGACCGGCACGAGGTCGCCTCCGGCTGCGTCGCGGTCGGCGACGGCTCGCTGGCGGTGCTGGACCGGCTCCTGCTGGCGTTCGTGGGACCCGGCGAGAAGGTCGTGATGGGGTGGCGCAGTTACGAGGGGTATCCGCTCAGCGCCCGGATCGCCGGCGCGCGGCTCGTCCAGGTTCCGCTGACTACCAACGGGGTTCACGATCTGCCCGCGATGGCGGCGGCGGTCGACGCGCACACCCGTGTCGTCATCGTCTGCAACCCGAACAACCCGACGGGTACGGTGGTCGCGTGGTCGCAGCTGCTGGAGTTCCTCGACGGTCTACCGTCGTCAGTGCTCGCGGTTCTCGACGAGGCGTACGTCGACTATGCCGACGTCGTTGACCGGCCGGCTGGGGGCGTGCCCGCCGAACTGGCGGCACGACCGAACGTCGCTGTCCTGCGCACCTTCTCGAAGGCACACGGCCTGGCGGGGTTACGCGTCGGATATCTGGTGGCCGACCCGATGATCAGCGCCGCGGTCCGGTCGGTGAGCACGCCGTTCCCGGTGTCAGCGCCGGCGATCGCGGCGGCGATCTGTTCACTGGAGCATCCGGACTGGGTGCGGGACCGGGTACTGGCCACGCGGCGGGAACGCGATGCGGTGCGGGCGTTGCTGACCGCGCACGGTTACCCGGTGCTGCCCAGTCAGGCGAACTTCGTGTGGACCGCGCTGGGTGCGGCGGCACTGGACTTCGCCGAGTTCGCGGCGGCCCACGGTGTGCTGGTGCGTCCGTTCGCCGACGAGGGCGTCCGGATCACGGTCGGCGACCCGCTGCTGCGCCCGGCGCTCGAACCGGTGCTTGCACGATGGCAGTGCCCACGATGACCGCCCTTGACGAACTGACGGGATTGATGACTCGGCGGTCGCGCCTGGTCACAGACCCCGACGTGCTGATCGGATACCGGCAGGACCAGACGTCGGTGGTACCCGGTGGGGCTCCGTTGGCCGCGCTGCTCGCCGGGTCGACGACGGACGTGAGTACCGCACTGGCGTGGGCGAATCGGCACGGCATCCCCGTTGTGCCACGCGGTGCGGGCACGAGCCTGGCGGGTGGCGCCTCCGCCGTATCGGGAGGTCTGGTGGTCGTGACGACATCTATGTCGCAGATCCGGGAACTCGCACCGCTGGACCGCATCGCGGTCGTCGAGGCAGGCGTCGTCACCGCTGACCTCGACCGCGCCGCGGCCGAGCACGGCTTGATGCACGCGCCCGATCCGTCGAGCTATGAGACCTCGACCATCGGAGGCAATGTCGCGACGAACGCCGGCGGGTTGCGCTGCGTCAAGTACGGGGTGACCCGGCAGGCGGTCCTCGGTCTCGAAGTGGTGCTGCCCGACGGGCGCGTCCTGAGGACAGGCGGTCGTACCACCAAGGACACCGCAGGTTACGACCTGACCGGGCTTTTCACCGGCTCGGAGGGCACACTCGGCGTGATCACGGCCGCGACGATCCGGCTGCAACCTCGACCCGCGGGCGAGCCCGTGACACTGGCGGCGGCGTTCGGTTCGCTGGCTGCCGCCGGCGCGGCGGTGTTCGACATGGTTGCCGCGCGTCTCGACGTATCGATGCTGGAGTTGTTGGACAGCACGACGTTACGGGCGATCGATGCCTGGAAACGGATGGGACTGGCCGATGTGGGCGCGATGTTGATCGTGCAGTGTGACGGCGCCGACCAGGCGGCGGTCGCCGCCGAGGTGACGCGACTGTGCCGGGGTGCTGGCGCATCTGACGTCGCCGAGTCGGCCGATGCGCAGGAGTCCGCACAGCTACTGGCGATCCGCCGGTTGGCGTATCCGGCTGCCGAACGGCTCGGCGCCTGCCTGGTCGAAGACGTCGGGGTGCCGGTGAGCAAGCTGCCCGAGATGGTCGAACGAATCGAGATGATTGCCGACCGATACGCAGTGCGGGTGCTCACCGTCGCTCACGCCGGTGACGGAAACCTGCACCCCACCTTCATCTTCGAGCATGGCCGGGGCATCCCGGCGGCCGTACGCACGGCAGCCGACGAGGTCTTCGCCACCGCACTGGAACTCGGTGGCACGATCACCGGGGAGCACGGTGTCGGGGTGCTCAAGAAGGCGTGGCTGGCCAACCAGATCGGCGGTGTCGGCATCGACGTCTCCCGACGGATCCGACAGGCCCTCGACCCGGCCGGAATCATGAATCCTGGCAAGGTGTTCGAGATCTAGCGGCGCGACAGCCTGCGCTGAGCTAACTGCGCATACACTGCGGCACCGTCGGGCAGCACGGCGTCGTCGAAGACCGCGTCTGCAGCGTGATTGAACGAAGCGCCCGCGGTAGCGACCCCGGGCGGGGCCGCGCCGACCGCGACGAAGCTACCGCCGACAAGTGCGAGCACCCGGGAGAAATCCTCCGACGCCATGAACGGGTTGGCCAGCTCGATGTGTCGGTGCGCACCGACGACCGAGGCGATGGTCTGCGCGGCGAACAGTGTCTCGACGGGGTCGTTGACGGTCGGGGGATACTGCTCGACGTAGTCGACTGACACCTCGAGTTCATGCGCCGCGGCGATACCGTGCACGAGTCGAGACAGGGTGTCGCGCAGGGCCGCCGATGTTTCCGCCGAGAACGTACGTACCGTCGCGGCGAATGACGCAGAGCCGGGGATGACGTTGGCCTTGGTGCCGGCCAGGAGCAGCCCGACCGTTACGACGACAGGGTCGAACACGTCGAAGGACCTGGTGAGCCTGGACTGTAGCGCCAGCACCATTTCGGCGACGGCCGGCACGGGATCTGCGGCGCGGTGCGGCGTCGAACCGTGGCCGCCTCTGCCGTGGACGGTCACCCGCAACTCGTTGGACGCGGCCATCATCGGGCCGCTGCGGGTGGCGAACACCCCGGCCGGGACACCAGCCGAGAACACGTGCATGCCGAAGGCGGCCGACACGCGGCGACCCGCGGCGTCGAGGACGCCCTCGTCGATCATCAGGCTCGCCCCGTCCCAGCCCTCCTCACCGGGCTGGAACATGAAGACGACGTCCCCGTCGAGACGGTCGCGCTGCGCAGCCAGCAGTCGGGCCGCCCCGACCAGCATCGCGGTGTGCAGGTCGTGGCCGCACGCGTGCATGACACCGTCGACAGTGGAGGCGAAGGGTAGTCCCGTCGATTCCTGGATCGGGAGAGCGTCCATGTCCGCCCGCAGGAGCACTGCGGCGGCATCGGAACGTGATGCCGCGGTGGATGTTCCGCGCAGCACCGCTGTGACTGACGTCAATCGATCACCCGTCGTCACCTCGAGCGGCAGGCCTGCGAGTGCGTCCAGCACCTTGTGTTGCGTGCGCGGCAGGTGCAGTCCGAGTTCTGGCTCTGCATGCAGGGCGCGACGCAGCCGCGTCAGGTCACCGGTGATGGACCGGGTCGCGACGCGCGTACGGGTCACCGAGTCATCCGGCGCAGCACGTCGGTGAGGGCGTCGACGCCGGCTTCGCAGTCTTCGGGCTCGGCATGCTCCAATGGCGAGTGCGACACCCCGGTGGGATTTCGCACGAACAGCATCGCCGTCGGAACGCCCGTCGTGGACAGGATGCCGGCGTCGTGGCCGGCACCGGTGGACAGCAGCGGAGCGTCATCGAGCCACCGCGCCAACATCACTGCCAGGCGGGCATCGAAATCTGTTGATGTGGTGAAGGATTCCTCGACCGGATCAGTGCCGGCGGCAGCGGCCACCTCGGCCGCCACCCCACGCACGGCCGATTCCCGGCCGCCGCGGGCATCGAGCCAGGCGGTCACACGTGACGGGATCGCGTTGACACCATTGGGCTGGACACTCACCTTGGCAACAGTGGCCACGCAGTCGGCGCTTTCGGCGGCGCTCCTGGCCGCCTGTATCACCCCGGCCAGCGTCAGCATCGGGTCGCGACGATCGCGCAGGCGCGTGGTGCCCGCGTGGTTGGCCTCGCCGTCGAGCTCCAGTCGCCAGCGACCATGCGGGACGATCGACGTGCCGACCGCGACGGGCCGGTCGAGATCGGCAAGGCCGCGGCCCTGCTCGACATGGAGCTCGACGAATGTTCCGACCCGTGCGAGTGCCTCACGATCCCTGGCGACGTCCCCGGCTCGATGGCCATACCGAATCATGGCCTCCGCGAGTGAAATTCCTGAGGCGTCCCGCAGCCCGAGCGCGCGTTGGGGATCGAGAATGCCGGTGACCAGGCGCGAGCCCGCGCAGGCGACGCCGAACCGGGCGCCTTCCTCGTCACGGAAATTGACTATGCCGATCGGGCGAGATGGCCGATGGCCGGTGGCGAGTAATGCGTCGACGGCGGCAAACGCAGATACCACGCCCAGCGGCCCGTCCAGCGGGCCGCCGTCCGGTACGGAGTCGAGGTGCGATCCGGTGACCAAGCCGGTGCCGGGAGCCCGGTCGGGGTCGCCCCACCAGGCCCACTGGTTACCCGCGCGGTCGACGGTGTGATCGAGCCCCCGCTCGATTGCCTTGGCGGCGAACCATTCCGAGAGCTCCGCGTCGACGTCGGTCCACGCGAACCTGTGATAGCCGCCGGTCCGGTCCGACCGCCCCAGATCGTGCAATTCGGCGAGCAGCCGGTGCAGGCTCTGGTGTCCGGCCGGCGTCGTCATCGGGCGTGCCGCGGTAATACGGCGGCGATGGCGGCCTCCAATGCCGCGCCGACGTCGGGGACGCGGCGGTGTCTGCCGCCGTCGACGACGATCTCGCCGCCGACCACCACGGTGTCGACGTCGGAGGCGGTAGCCGCGAACAGTACGTGGGCGAGCGGATCACCCAGCCGGGCCCCCGCGGTGCGTGGCGAATCGAGGCGTACCGAGACCAGGTCGGCGAGGTCACCGGCGCGCAGCTGCCCGGCCTGCCAGCCCAGCGATGCCGCACCGTTGGCCGTCAGGGCGCCGGCCAGCACCGGTGCGGACAGATGGCCCCGGACGCCACGGACCAGGCGCTCGTCGAGTTCGATCGACCGCGCCTCCTCCCAGAGGTCGATCGCCATGTGGGCGTCACTGCCGACGACCAGCGGGCAGCCGGCGGCGTGCAGTTCGACGGCGGGACCGACACCGTCGGCGAGGTCGCGCTCCGTGGTGCAGCACATGCTGACCGTGGTCCGACTGGCGCCGAGGAGGCCAATGTCGCGTTCGGTCAGGTGAGTCGCGTGCACCGCGGTGGTGCGTTCGCCCAGCACGCCGTGACGGTCGAGTAGTTCGGTGGGGGAGCACCCGAATTGCGTTCGGCATGCGTCGTTCTCGGCTGGCTGCTCGGAGAGGTGGACGTGCAAAGGCATGCCGCGGTCATCGGCGTATTTCGCCACCCCGGCCATCGCGTCCGGTGGTACCGCACGCACGCTGTGGATCGCCGCGCCGATCTTGACCCGGTCGCCGTCGACCAGCCCGTCGACGCGGGCCGCCCACGAAACCCAGTCGTCGTCGTCGAAGCGCCGCTGGACCCCCGTCAGCGGTGCGCCGGCGACATCGGCCTGCAGGTAGCAGGTGTCGAGCAGCGTGATCCGCAGTCCGACATCGCGGGCAGCCGCAATGACGCTGCGGCCCAGCTGGTTCGGATCGTCGTAGGGTGTGCCGTCGGCTTGGCGGTGAACGTAGAAGAACTCACCGACGGCGGTGATGCCGGACAACATCATCTCGGTGTAGGTGGCGTGAGCCAAGTCGTAGAGGGTGTCGGGGTCGAGCCGGGAGGCCACCCCGTACATGAGGTCGCGCCAGGCCCAGAAGTCGGCGACGCCGCTCTGGGAGTGGCCGCGGATGGCCCGATGGAAGACGTGCGAATGGGTGTTCACCAGACCGGCCATGGTGAGCCCTGCCAACCGGACGGCATCCGGTGGGGGCGCGATGTTCGGCGTCACCGCCACGATGACGCCGTCGGCGACATCGATCAGGACGTCCGCTGCGGGGTTGGTGTCGCCCAGCCACGCGCGTTCGGCATGGAAGCGGACGCTGCTCACGAGAAGGTCTCCTTGATCACGGTGCCGTTCTTGATGACGGTGTCGACGACGGTGCCGCCGAGCCGGTAGGCCAGATGTTCGTGCGTCGGTACGTCGACGACGATGATGTCGGCACGCATGCCAGGCACCAGGGCACCGATGTCGTCAGCGCGGCCGAGGGCGCGGGCGCCGCCGTGTGTGGCGGCCCGAATGGCTTGCGGGACGGACAATCCACCGGTTCGGCAGGCCATGGCAATGGCCAGTGGCATGCTGGTGGTCCAACAGCCTGGGCAGATGTCGGTGGCGATGGCCAATTCGAGCCCACCGGCTGCCAACTCGCGGGCATTGACCGGACGGGGATGGGCGACGGCGTAGTCCAAGCACGGCATGTACACCCCGGTGATGCCTGCTGCCGCGAGCCGGGACACCTCGGCGGCCGTCGTGTAGTTCAGGTGGTCGACGCTCACGGCACCGAGTTCGATCGCAAGATCCGCCGCTCCGGTGTGGCTGTAGGCGTCGAGGTGGATCTTCGCCGGCAGGCCGCACAGCAGGCCGGCCTCGAGTATTCTGCGGGTCTGGTCCAGGTCGAAATAGCCGGTGTCGCAGTACACGTCGTTGAATGTGGCCAGGCCTTCGGCGGCGATCCGGGGAATCTGCCTGATGATCCGCTCGACCCAGAGGTCGGGCGCGAGATCCGCCGGGAACGCGTGCGCGGCCAGGTAGGTCGACACCACATCGAGGGGCAGGTCGCGGTCGAGTTCGTGGTTGGTCAGCAGGATTCGGCGCTCCGCCTCGACCTCGAGGCCGTAGCCGCTCTTGCTTTCGACGGTGGTGGTGCCGTTGCCGAAGAGGGCGGCCAGCCGCGGTCGCGCCTCGGCGGACAGTTCGGCCACCGACCGCGAGCGGGTCACGTCGGCAGTGCCGGTGATACCCCGGGCCGCCTCGGGCGGAACGGGTAGACCGGCAACGCCTGCGGCGTATTCGCGGGCCCGATCGCCGCCGAACACCACGTGGGTGTGCGCGTCGACGAAACCGGGCATCACCACCTTGCCCGACGCATCGACCGTTGTCCGCCCTGCATAACCGCTCACGTCGCCGACCGCGATGATCCTGCGGTCCGAGACGGCCACCCCGCCGCTGGTGCTCCCGATCAGATCGGCGGCACCAGCGGCGCAGGTGAGGATCTCGGCGGCGTTGACGACGACGAGATCGACGGCGATCTGGTCAGGCATCGGATGGGCCGAAGGTCGCTTCCCGCGTCCACCACAGGGGGATGGACAGGCCTTCGGCCGGCCCGACGGTCTGCGCGACCTCTCGGGCCCGCTCGTAACCCGCCTGGGCGTGCCGCACGACGCCGATCCCGCTGTCCACGGTGAGAGAGGCCTTGAGCCGGAAGCTCGCTTCCTCGCTGCCGTCGGCGATCATGGTCACCCCGGTGTGCACCGAGTCGCCCATCGCGTAGTTGGCCTGAATGGCGATCAGGTCGCACATGGCCGAGGCGTTGAGGAGCCCGTTGAGGTAGGGCCAGTCGGAGATGACGTCGGATCCGTCGGGCATGTTCTCCGACTCGAAGGTCGGATTGATGATCGAGCCGGAGTCGAGATTGTCGCGGGAGAACGCGACCGGGCCCTTGACTTCGCCGTTGCGGATCAGCTCGTTGACGGCCAGTCCGAATTTCTTTCGCTGCCCGAAGCCGAGATAACACACCCGGGCGGGTAGCGCCTCGATGGGAACATGCTTGCGGGCCAGCGTGATCCAGCGGGTGACCAGTTCGTCGTCGGCGAACAGCTCCATGGCGAGGTCGTCGAGGCGGGCCAGGTCGGCGGCGTCACCGGAGGTGCACGTCCAGCGGAACGGTCCGCGGCCCTCCAGGAACAGTGGCCGCAGGTACGCCGACACGAAGCCGGGGATCTTCATGGCGTCCGCGAACCCGGCGAGCTGGCTCTCCCTGCGGATCTGGTTTCCGTACTCGAAGGTGGGGACGCCCATGTCGTAGAACGCATTCATCGCCGTCAGTTGGCGCACCATCGCCTGGCGTGCTTCGGCGAAATAGCCGTCGCGATCCCGCTTGCGGTATGCGGCGGCCTCCTCGACGGTGTGACCGACGGGTACATAGGCAAGTGGGTCGTGCGCCGGTGTCATCTCCGTGACGACATCGGGACGGAAGTCATGTTCGAGTGCATACTCGAACAGTTCAGTGGCGTTGGCCACGACGGCGATCCCCAGCGGACGCCGTTCGTCAGCGGCGGTACGCGCCAGTTCGAGTGCCTCGGGGATCGACCCGGCGAGTACGTCGCAATAGCCCACCTCGATGCGATGCCTGATGACGCGCTCGTCGACATCGGCGCACACGGCGACGCCGCCGAGCATCGTCATGGCCCGCGGTTGGTTGCCACCCATACCGCCCATGCCCGCGCACAACAGGATCTTGCCCACCCAGGAACCGTCGAGATGCACGTTGGCCACCGACCGTAACGTCTCGAAAGTGCCCTGGATGACACCCTGGGTACCGATGTACTCCCAGGGGGCGGCGGTGTACTGCGCAAAGATCGTCAAGTTGTCGTCGTGCAGTTGGTAGAAGCGATCCCAGGACGGCCTTACGAAGTTGGTGGTCGCCATGACCACTCGCGGTGCGAGGTCGTGGGTTTGGAACACCGCGACCGGCATACCCGACTGGACCACCAGAGTCTCGTCGTTCTCGAGGTTCTTCAGGCTCTCCACGATCGCGTGGTAGGACTCCCAGTTGCGGGCGGCTTTACCGATGCCGCCGTAGACCACCAGTTCGTCGGGGTGTTCGGCAACCTCCATGTTGTTCTCGAGCATCCGCAAGATGGTCTCCTGCTTGCGACCCTTGCAGCGCAAGGCGTCCCCGCGCTGTGCCGTGATGTTGCGGACGACATCTTTCTTCTCGAAGGGCGGGTAGCTGACCGGCATGTGCTCGGTCTTGGTGTGTGCCTCAATGGTCATCGTCGGACTTTCCTTGTCTTCTCGAGGTCTTCTCTAGCGATTCGCGGAAACGGCGGGTGAAGCGGTGTGGCGGTCGATCTGGTGGTCCACGGCGGCGAGGACGTCGCCGCCGTGGACGAGCTCGGTGGCGGCGCGGATCCGGGGATACATCACGACGTCTCGGGTCAGGTGGTCGATGGTCTTTCCATCGGAGGTCGGCGTGGCACGCACCAGTTCCAGCGCGGCGCGGCTGGCCGGCGCGAGTGCCGCCGCGGTCAGACCCTCTCGGGCCAGCCGTAACTCGAGCGCCTGAGCGGCCATCACCAGTTCGGTCGCGACGACCGTTTCGATGTTGGTGACCACCTGGCGGGCGTGGCGGCCGGCGTTGTTGGCCATCGAAACGTGGTCTTCTTGGTTGGCGCAGGTGGGTATCGAATCGACGCTGTCGGGGTGAGCAAGTGTCTTGCAGTCCGATACCAGTGCGGCAGCGAGATATTGGGGCAGCATGTACCCGCAGTCCATGCCGACGTCGGCCGAATCGACCAGCATGTCGGGCAGCCCGCGGTTGAGCGTGCCGTCGCCGAGCCGGAACAGGCGTCGCTCGGTGATGCTGCCGATCTCCGTCGTGGCGATGGAGGTGAAGTCGGAGACGAACGCCAGATATTCGGCGTGAAAGTTGCCTCCGGACACTGCCTTCAGCGATCTCGTCGACGGTAGATCGCAGAAGATCAGCGGGTTGTCGGTCGCCGCGTTGATCTCTCGCTCGACGATGCTGCGGCCGAACTCGAGTGTTTCACGGATCGGTCCGAGCACCTGCGGGATACAGCGCAGGGAGTACGCGTCCTGCGGCGGTTGGCGTACCGGATCGGTGTGCTCGCTGCCATCGATGAGGAGGCTGCCCGCCAACAGCTCGCGCAGGTGTGCCGCGGATGCGATCTGGCCGGCATGGCCCCGGGCCGCGTGCAGTTGCGGCAGGAAGGCATCGCCGAAACCCTTGAGCGCCTCGATCGACATCGCTGCGGTGACCTCACTGGTCAGGGCGAGGTTCCAGGCGTCGTGCACGGCCAGGCCGGCGAGCGCGGTGGAAAAGGACGTGCCGTTGAGTAGCGCGAGTCCTTCCTTGGGGCCGAGCACGATCCGTTCTATTCCTGCGCGTTTCATCGCGGTCAGGCCGTCGAGCAGCTCTCCGCCGTACCACGCCTGGCCGGACTCCTCGGCGAGATCCGCACCGGCGCTTCGGCTCGCGACGATGGCGAGGTGGGCCAGAGGGATGAGGTCACCGCTGGCACCCAGGCTGCCGAACTCGGGAACCGCAGGCACCACACCGTGATTGAGCATCGCCACAATGGTGTGCAGGACGATCGGCCGGGCACCTGAGTAGCCCTGCGCGAGACTCGACGCCCGGATCAGCATCGCTGCGCGAATGACGTCCTCGTCAAGGAACTTTCCGACGCCACTGGCATTGGAGACCACCAGCCGCCGCGACAGATCGCCGGCCATCTCGGGATCCTGGAACGCTTCACGTCCGGCCAGGGAGCCGAAGCCGGTGTTGATGCTGTAGATGGGTTTGATCGGACCGTTGCCGTCGCCCTGCACCGCGTGCTGGACCCACGCCAGGCTGGCAGCCATGGCCGCCTCGATGTCGGCGGACACCGTCACCGTCGCGCCACCGCGTGCGACGGTGACGACGTCGGCCAATGTCAGCGGCTGCTCGCCCAACTTCACTACACTCGTCACGATTTCCTCTTTCTCACGCAATTCGCCGGTGGCTGACTCCAGCCTGCGATGTCGGGTCGGACCAAACAACGAACGTTCTCACCGAGTGAGAACCCGAGGGCGGTGCACGACCCGTAACCTGGTCCACACCATGCCCTCGAGATGCCTTCGAGAAGTCTCGAAAGCGTCCCCCAATGCCGAGATCGGAGAACCCACCCTCGTGAACTCACGGCCCGCACCGGCAACGCTGATGGTGGTGCACGCCCATCCCGACGACGAATCCAGCCAAACGGGTGGCACTCTGGCTCGCTATGCCGCCGCCGGGTGGCGAACCATACTCGTCACGTGCACCGACGGCAGCCAGGGCAGCGACGCTGCAGGCCGCACATCCGGCGAGTTGGGCCACGACCCCGGCGTCGTCGCCCGGCATCGGTCGGCCGAACTCGACTCCGCTGCCTCGATTCTGGGCGTGCACGAGGTGGTGAAACTCGGCTATCCCGACTCCGGCGCCGACGCAGACACCGCGCCTCCGGACAGCTTCAGCCGGCAACCTGAGGCGCCGATGGTCAGACGCCTGGTTCGCCTCATCGATCTCTACGGTCCCGCGGTGCTGGTGACATACCCGTCCAACGGGCTGTCGGGACATCCCGACCACATCCGGACACACGATATCGTCACCGCGGCGCACCGCCACGTGGTCGACAACGCGGCAGCCCGAGTGGGGGTGATACCGCACCTGTATCACATCGCACTTTCACGCACATTGCTGCTCGACATCGCGGACAGGGCGCGCGTGGTCGACGCTGCCCAGGACTGGTCGCCGCCGGAATCGATGGGCATCGCCGACGACGAGATCACCACCACCATCGATGTGAGCGCGTACTGGGCGCAGAAGGTGGGTGCGCTTGCCGCGCACGCCAGCCAAGCAGACGCCGCATTGCTCCTGGGCATCTTCACCGCGATCGGCGGTACCGGCGCGGCCGTGGAACAGTACGTCCGCGTGTATCCGTCACCGTCGGACCCGCCGCCAACGCCCGAGCGAGGGTTCCTCGGCGAGTCGTGACGGGCTACGTATGCTGGCACACCGCTCATTTCGCCGGTGTCGGGTGCGACAGGCTCGCTACTTCTTGGTGCGACGACTGCCGCCGTGCCAGTCCTCCTGCATCCCGACGGCGTCGGGGTCAACGCCGAAACTCGCCAGCTGCGGTCGTTCGCGCAGGCTGCGCTTCAACTCGGCGAAGCCAGGAAACGACGCCAACCCGATGACGTGATCCCACAGCGCCCCCGCGTCGTCCTCGCTTGGCATCCTGCTGATCACGGGGCCGAAGAACGCGGTGCCGGCCGGCGGCTGAAAGTGCAGGATGGGTGTGCCGACGTCGCGGCCGGTCAGGCCGAGCGCCTCTTCGGTCTCGGCGCGGATCAGCGCGTCGAGACCGGTGTCGTCGAGCGCGCCGACCAGGTCGAGCGGCAGATCGAGCGGTGCCAGGAGCGGTTCGAGCACGTGTCGCGCTCCCTGGTCCAGCTCCGAGAACGGACCAACGGTGGCCGCGGTCTCGAAAATGCGGGTGCCGAGCGCCTGGTACAACATCGCGACCTGGGGCCGGCCGTACTCGGCGCGCACTGTCGCCAGCGCCCGGAGCAGTTGGAGGCCCGCGGTGTGGACGGCTTCGTACTCTGGTGGGAAGTGGGCGTCATAGTCGATGCGCTCGTTCACAATTCGTAACGAGATGAATCGCCAGTCGACCTGGTAGTCGCGTTGCGAGGCGACGATACGGACCCACTTGCTCGTCATCCACGCAAACGGACACACCGGGTCGAAGTAGAAGTGCAGATCGTAGGAGTGCAGATCATTGTCCATATTGCTTCCTTCTCGACGGAGAGCCTTGTCTGCTAGTGTACGGGTGATCTGATCACCGGATCAATATCGGAGGGCGGATAGGGCACCCCGTTGTTGCGAAGAGATCGTAAACGGGCCTGCCGCCAGTGAAACACGGTGCTACACAAGGTGTTCACTCGGAGTGGGTGATGTCGGTATTGAAACGCGCTTCACAACAATGTCATTCGACCTTGGCTGTGACGGATCCGCACGGCGGTTCACTCGACGGGTATGACGCGGGGAAGGCCCTCGCGAACCTCAGGTGAAACCGTCCCGGGCGGCGGCTGTACTGTCGGTGGACGTGGCGGCGAGTACATCGGCGAATGCTCCGCTGCGGCGGTTGCGCGCCCCGAAGATCGACTACGGGGCGATTCGTGAGAGTCTGGGCGAACCGCCGGAATTCAGTGCCGAATGCCTCGCCGAGGCGGCGATGGCCCCGGTACAGATGGACCGAATCGACATGACCGCCGTGCCGTTCGTCACCGTGGACCCGCCCGGCTCGCGAGATCTCGACCAAGCCGTTCATCTGGTCCCCGACGGGACAGGCTTTCTTCTCCGTTACGCGATCGCCGACGTCGCGTCCTTTGTGCAGGCGGGATCCGCCCTGGACGCCGAGACGCGACGGCGCGGGGTCACCATCTATCTGCCGGACGGGAAGATCCCGCTGCACCCGCCGATGCTCAGTGAAGGGTCCGCCAGCCTGCTACCCGGCGTGATCCGGCCCGCCGTCGTCTGGACGATCCGGACGGACGCGGACGCGACGCCGGTGGATGTCGAGGTGCGACGTGCCCTTGTGCGCAGCACCTCTGTGCTGTCATATCCAGACGTAGAACAGGGGGCTCGCCCCGAGGCACTCACCGCACTGGCCGAGTTCGGGCGAGCGCGCGCCGAACGTGTCCTGGCGCGTGGGGGAATCGACCTCGATCTGCCTGAACAAGAAGTGGAACCGACTGCCGACGGCGGCTGGCGGCTGGTGTTACGGGCACAGTCGCCCGCCGAACGCCACAACGCACAGGTCTCACTGCTGACCGGAGAGTGTGCCGCAAACCTGATGCTGGACGCGCGGATCGGCATCCTGCGCACGGTGCCGCCGGCTACGCCCGCCGATGTGAATCGGGTGCGGAAAGCGGCGGCGGGCTTGGGCGTCGACTGGCCGGCAGGGGTGACGGCCGGGCAGGTGGTCGCCGGCGTCGACGCGGCCGATCCGAGGGGGGCGGCCTTCCTGGATCTGGCCGCGACGCTGTTGCGCGGTTCGGCCTACACCGCCTTCATCGGAAAGCCACCCGATCAGCCATTGCATGCCGGTGTGGCTGCGCCCTATGCGCACGTCACCGCACCGCTTCGGCGCCTGGCCGACCGCTTCGCCCTCGAAGCGTGTCTGGCTGCATTTGTCGGCAAGCGGCCGCCCACATGGGTTTTGGATGCACTACCTACGCTCCCCGCCACGATGGCGTCGACGACCCGACGGGCGAACGAAGCCGAGCGCGCCGCCATCGACCTGGTCGAGGCCGTGCTCCTTGCCGACCGGGTGGACGAGGAGTTCGACGCGGCGGTGGTCGAGGCCGCCGACGACGGGCGATCCGGGGCGGTGGCGCTGGACGACCCGGCGGTGCGTGCCCGGTGCGTCGGGCCCGGCCTGGTGCCCGGAACTCGCGTCCGGGTCCGCCTCACCGAGGCCGACCCGGCAACCCGCACGCTCCGATTCGCGCGCGTATTGCCATCCGGCGCCGGATAGGTGCCTCGCTCGGGGTGATCGAGCCGGCTACGGTGCCGGAGTCACATCGCTGCCGGAACCCTTGACCGACGACTTGGCCCGCTTCTCAGCGCGCACCGCCCTGGTGCCGCGCACGAAGCCGGTTCGTGAGATCGACACCGACAGCAACGCGTCCTCTCCGGAGACGAACGGATGGAAGCCGACCCCGCCGCCACCGCGGCCCTTCACCGGGATGTCGGCGACCTCGGTGACTTTCCAGCCCTTTTCGGACATCGACAGGATGGCCTCGCCGTTCTCACACGTGAGTGGCAGCGCCGCGATGACCTCGTCACCGGGATCATCGGCTGCCAGCTTCACCCCCGCCACGCCGTTGCCGGCCGCGCCCTGTGGATTCACCGCAGCGGGATCGATGCGTAGGATCTTCCCGCGCCGCGTCACCAGCGCCAGGTGGTAGCCGTCCGCCAGCACGCCCGACCGCAGCAGCCCGGTGATGTCCGGTGCCACCGGGATGTCGCGGATCTTGTACGGCAGACCGTTCCCGTTGGTGAATTTCACGCGCCCGTCGGTCCACACCGCCCACCCCAGACCTGACGTGAGCAGGTCGCCGTGGCTGTCGGAGAACACGCCGCGGTCATCGAGTCGCCATGCGGCATTGGCCTTGCGTTCGCGTGGACCGTCATCGTCGGCACCGGCGGAAACGGGTGTGGCGTCGAAGTCCAGCACGGTGCGTCGGTCGAACTCGGGGCCCTTGAACAGTTTTGCGGTTTCGACCAATTCCTGGTCGATCACCACCCGGCGCGCGTCCGGACTGGAGACCAGCTCGGTGAGCGTGGCGAACTCGGCATCGAGCTTCTCCGCTTCGGCCTGCAGTTCGATGACGTCGAGTTTGGTGAGACGCCGAAGCTGAAGTCCCAGAACATAATCAGCTTGTTCGGCATCGATTGCGAACCGGTCCTGCAGGCCTCGGCGGGCGTCATCAACGGTGTCGGAGCCGCGGATGACCGCGACGGCGGCATCGATGTCGAGGTGGATCAGCATCAGGCCGGCCACCAGATGGCGCCGCGCGGAGACCTTCTCCAGTCGATATTCGCTGCGGCGCAACACGACCGAATCACGCAGGTGCAGGAATGCGGCGATCAGCTCGCGCACCGACCACCAGCGCGGCACCCGGTCTTCGTCGAGCGCGACCAGACTGGCGGCGAATGTCGACTCCAGCGGAGTCAGGGCAAGCAGTTGCTCGCGGATCTGTTCGGCGTTGTGGCCGCGCTTGGCGGTGACGACGATGCGCAGCCCGTTGCGGCGGTCGGTCAGGTCCGACATGTCGGCTACACCCGACAGTTCGCCGGACTCGACGAGGGTCCGGATCCTTTCCTGCACAGTGTTACTGGCGACGCCGGGTGGTAGCTCGGTGACGATGCAGTTCTTTCCGTCGACGGACACCGTGCCACGCACCGTGAACGCGCCCCGACCAGTGGTGATGTACTCACGCAGGCCGGCTGTGCCCACCACGGTGGCGCCGCAACCCCAGTCGGGGCCGGGAATGAGTTTCATCAGCCTGTCGTCGGTCATGTTCGGGGTTTTCAGCAGGGCACGGCAGGCGGCCATGACTTCGCGCGGATTGTGGGCGGGCACCTTGGTGGCCCATCCTTCGGCGATGCCGACCGCGCCGTTGCAGAGCAGCACCGGCCACTGGGCCGGCAGCATCGTCGGCTCGGTCCATTCACCGTCGAACGTCGGCACCATGGGCACCGCATGGTCGGCGAGTTCGGCGGTCAGCGCCGCGCCCGGTGCCGACAACCGCATCTCGGTGTAGCGGTCGGCAGCCGGTATATCACCCTGGATGCGCGGGAAAGCGCCCTGTCCGTCAATGACTTTCACCCGTTGGAACTCGGCAGCCATCAGCGCCGCGGCGCCGTACATCGATGCGCCGCCGTGGGGGTGCAGGTTGCCGGTGACGGCCGAGCAGACCTTCGAGGACTTCTGCGGTTTGTTGCCGGGCAGCAGCCTGGAGTCGTACATCTGGTACAGCAGACGCCGCTGTCCGGGCTTGAGCCCGTCGAACGCGGACGGGATGGCCCGGTCGCTGACGCTGTAGAGCGCGAACGTCAGCTGGTAGTGGTTCCAGTAGTCGTCGGCGCTCTGCTCGAGCACCAGATCGGGATTCTGCTCGGGAACGAACAAGGTGGCGGTCACAGTGATTCTTTCAGTTCTTTCTAGCCGAGGTCGAGAGCGGCGGTGTCGACACGGGCGGCGATATCGGCCATCCACGTGCGCCTGCCCTCAGGCGGCCCGCCGAACAGGGTGTGGTGCAACTTCGGGTCGCCGTCGTCGAGGTGCACTCGAATCACGGTGCGCCGCTCAGGATCCAGCACCGTGTTCCAGAAGTCGTCGGCGTCCATCTCGCCGAGACCCTTGTTCCGCTGCACTTCGACTTTGCGTTTGGAGGTGGCCTTGAGCTGCGCCACCGCGGTGTCGCGTTCGGACTCGTCCTGGCAGTAGATCCGCTCCTGGCCGTCCTTGACCACGAACAGCGGCGGCAGCGTGACGTACACCATTCCCGCCTTGACCAGAGGACGGTAGAAGTCGAGGAACATCGAGATGAGGCTCGAGTTGATGTTGCCGCCGTCGGGGTCGGCGTCGGAGGCGAACAAGATCCGGTCGTAGCGGCAGGACTCCGGATCACAGTTGTCCCTGACACCGCAGCCCAGAATGCGTTCGATCGAATCGAACTCGTCCTTGACCCTGGCCTTGCTGACCGTGAATCCGTAGACGTTGGGCGGCTTTCCTTTCAGTGGGAAGGCCGCCTGGAAGGTGGCGTCACGGGCGGCTTTGATGGTGCCCAGCGCCGAATCGCCCTCGCACAGGAACAGTTCGGCACCCGAGCCGCGTCCGGTCTCCCGGCTGGGCAACAGCTTCGGCGGCAATGACAGGTTGGTCCCGAGGCCCTTGGCTTTCGACGCCGCCCGGGACCGGGCCTTGGCGCCCTCGGCGCTGCGGCGTGCGCGGGCTGCCTCCAGCGCCAGCCGGGTCCACAGTGAGACCGCGTCGGCGTTACCGGGGTTGGCGGCCCAGATGGTGACGCTGCGCGCCACATCCGGGGCCATCGCCACGTTCAGCGACCGCGACGACACCGCGGTCTTGGCCTGCGAGTCCCATGCCACATCGGGTGCCCTCGTGTCCACGGCCAGCGCGGTGACCGCGGCGAAATCCTGTGCCTCTGGGCCGTCCTCACCTTTGGCCAGGCCCAGATCGCGGATGCGGGACGCGCGGTCGGCCAGCGCTTCGGACAGTCCCTTCGCTGCGGCCGTGAGATGGGATCCGCCGCCGGGGGTGCGCACGGTGTTGCAGAATGCGGCGACTGTGGCCGGCTCGGCGGGTCCCGCGGTCAGGGACCAGCGGAACGGCGTCGGGCCGCGGCCGGTGGTGTACTCGCCGCGGCCCTCCACCACGGCGCGCACCTCCGGCACCGGCGTGCCGCCCGCGGTGCACATGAGGTCCAGCAGAGTGTCGGAGCCCCATGGGCCGTCGAACGGTGCGATGAACGCAGGCCGGATCTCCTCCCCGGGCCAGCCTTCATCGACGACCGACAGGTGGACTCCTGGAGACATCCGGGCGGCGGCGTGCGCCCGCAGCAGGACCTCGTTGATGTCGACACTGGAATCCGGTACGACGGCCGGGTCGAAGAGGATGCGCACCGTGGTGCCGTGCGCGTCCGGCTTGCGGTTGCCGGCACCGCGCAGTTTCTGCGTGTCGGCACGGGTGAACGGGGCGTCGGGGTCGAAGTCCTTGCCATCGAACACCCCGGGATAACCCCGACCGAAACTCTGCAGGTAGGTCTTGCCGGCCCGCTGCACCGTCACGTCGGTCCGCGCTGAGATGAACACCGCGGCCGCGGCTCCGATCCCGTTCAGGCCGGCGCCGGTGCTGGCGGCGTCGTCATGCGCGGAGAACTTGCCGCCGGCGCGCGCGGTCCCCAGCGTTTTGACGATTCCGTTCTTCCCGTTGACGGGGTCGGAATCGATGGGCAGGCCACGACCGTCGTCGGCGACACTGACCGATCCGTCGGCGTGCAGGGTGATGATGACCGTCGACCCACCATGGCTGGGATCGGCGACCTCTTCGACCGCGTTGTCGACCAACTCGCGCAGCGCGGTGTTGAGCACGTCCAGCCCGAGGTTCACCGCCGGCCGCAGGCGTGTGTGCTGGACATCGTCGAGCTCTGTGATGTCGGCGGCGGTGTAACTCACAGCTCGTCCTCTCCTTCAATGCCGAGTGGGGGAGTACCGAAACGCCCAGGTCATCCTCTCGGCTGTTGTCGTGCCCGGCAACCACTGGTGCGCCGCAGGAATGGTAGACCGCGGGGGCGACATCGTGCCG
>CAMFLL010000109.1 GCA_945957405.1 uncultured Mycolicibacterium sp.
GATATGGAGATGGAGCTGACCGACAAGGCCAAGTCCTTGTTGGCCAAGCGCGGCTTCGACCCGGTCCTGGGTGCCCGCCCGCTGCGGCGCACCATCCAGCGCGAGATCGAGGACGCCCTCTCGGAGAAGATCCTCTTCGACGAGGTCGGCCCCGGCCAGGTCGTCACCGTCGACGTCGAGAACTGGGACGGCCAGGGCGCGGGCGAGGATGCCCGATTCACGTTCGTCGGCAAGCCCAAGACGGCAGCCACCGACGAACCGGATCTCGCGGGAGCCGGCGCATCCGGTGCCGGAACCACCACGGCAGCCGAATAGCGAAACACAACAGAGGCGGGCGGTCCCATACGGGCCGCCCGCTTTTGTCGTATCGCCTATGATCCACCTGTAATCGACGGGCCGAGGAATCTGGTGAGAATCCAGAACGGTCGCGCCACTGTGAAAGTCAGACCCGACGCTCGTCACTGGTACCGCGGGACGCGTAATCCCGGAAAGGATCCTTTCGATGACCTCCTCTCACGCGCAGGGCAGGGCCCGTGCGATCGATCTGTCTGCCACCAAGGCAATTGCGTGGCTGTCGCTGACCGCCTTCTTCGCGCTGGTGGTGCTGTACTTCGTCGGTGTCGACCAGGGTGCGACATCTGTGTTCGGCGACAACATGTACATCCACGAATTTGTGCATGACGCTCGCCACCTGCTCGGTTTCCCCTGCCACTGACGCCGAGGGCCGACAGAAACAATGGAAAAACGGATCATCGGGCGCGGCATTCTGGCCGGCGCCCTTGCTGGTGTGCTGGCGTTTGTCTGGGCGAAAATCTTCATCGAGCCGATCGTGGGCCGCGCCATCGACTTCGAGGACGGCACTGCCGCCGCCCACGAAGCCATGGAAACGGCGACCGGGGGACACAGCCACGCGGAGGGCGGTGAGCTGTTCAGCCGCGGAATCCAGACCACCGTCGGGATGGGATTCGGCGTCCTGGCTTTCAGCGTGGCGCTGGGGGCCCTTTTCGCCGTGGTCTTCTGCGTCGTCTATGGCCGATTCAGCTCGCTGTCGGCACGCGCACTGTCGGTGCTCGTGGCAGGCGCGATGCTGATTTCGTTGTGGATCGTCCCGGCACTGAAGTATCCGCCGAATCCACCGGCGACCAGCCTGGACGAGACCATCACGCAACGCGCTCTGCTCTACCTGCTGATGGTCGGCCTGTCGGTGTTGTTGATGGTCGCCGCCGTGTACCTCGGCCATCAACTCGTGCCGAAGCTGGGAGTGTGGAACGCGACCCTGGCCGGAGGCGCCGCCTACATCGTGGCAATCGCGATCGTCATGCTGGTCTTGCCGACGATCGACGAGACCCCGGGTCCGATGCTCGACGACGCGGGTGTCATCGTCTTCCCCGGGTTCCCGGCCGTCGACATGTACGAATTCCGGTTGTATGCCCTTGGCACCCAGGTGATCATCTGGACCACGATCGGCTTGGTGAGTGCGGCGCTGCTGTCGCGGCTGCTCGACGGTAGGCGGGCGGACACCGATCGGTTCCAAGGGGCAGGAGCCTAGCGACCCGGAGGGTTGTGAGCAGTGACTGAGATCGTCCGGCTGACATTGGTGTCACATGCGATGACCGATGCCATGTCAGCCGGACGTTTTCCCTGCGATGAACCCCTCAACACGCTGGGCCACCGCCAGGTCGGTGAGGCCGCCGACCCGGGGCGCTTCGATTACGCGATGTGCGGCCCCGAGAAGCGCGCCGTGCAGACCGCCGAACTACTCGGGGTCGCCGCACAGGTGGATCACCGCCTCGCCGACCTCAACGTCGGGCGGTGGCGGGGCGATGTGCTCGGTGGGCTCGATCCGGCCGAGCTCGCGATCTGGCTGACCGAGGCCGCCCAGGCGCCGCACGGTGGCGAGTCGATCGTCGATCTCGTGGCCCGCGTCGACGGCTGGCTGGAATCACTGACGCTGGAGCACGGTCGCGTGCTGGCGGTCACGCATCCCGCCGTGATCCGTGCGGCGGTGCTGATCGCACTGAACGCGCCCGCGAAATCGTTCTGGCGCATCGACGTGGCCCCGATGAGTCAGGCCGTCATGCACTACCGCGGGCACGCGTGGACGCTGCGGGTCACTTGACCTTCGCCGGCACGGCCTGGTCTCCGCCGACCGGGATCAGCGCGAACATCTGCTTGATGATCGACATCAACCAACCGCCGGTCTGCGGACCGTGGAAGCGCGTCCAGTTGGTCTGCAGGCTCACCACCCACGGCTGTCCCGTGCGGTCCTCGACGTACCAGCTGAAGGTCAGCTCGCCGGGCAGGTTGCCGGCCTTGGCGCCGATGTACGGAAACTGCGTCCGGTCCAGATCGATACCCGGCTCGGCCGACATGATGTCGCGCACCGGGGCGGCCGCTCCGGTGGCGCCGGCCTGCAACGCGGCGTGCACCCGGCAGATGTCCTCGGCGCTGCCGTACCACTCCGCGTCGTACGCCGAGGCCGGGTCGTGACTGCGCAGCGGATCGGGTTCGTAAGGGCGCGAACTGGTTTCCTTCAGCAGGGCGGCCCGACCCGCCGGATTCGCCTGCTTCCACTGCTCCCGTAGATCGGGTTCGCCCCACCCGATCGAGAACAGTTCGTGCATGGTCGGGAACGGTGTCATGCTCGCGGGATCGTGATGACCGGCGGCCACCAGGGCCCGTTCCACGGCCTGCGTACCGACCCGGCCGATCAACATGTCGGTGGCCATGTTGTCGCTGTTGGCGATCATCTTGCCCGCCGCGGTGCGGACGGAGATCTTGCTGCCCGCGGGCATCGTGTCGAACGCCGACGAGCCGACCTTCTTGCCTTCGTCGGTGATCTCCAGTTGGTCATCCCAGGACACGGTGCCTGCCTTGACGGCTTCTTCGACCGCATAGAGCACGTAGAGCTTGAAAATCGATGCGAGCGGCAGGGATTCGGAGGTGTTCGAGCCGGCGAGCTGAACGCATCGGCCGTCGGTGATCTTGGAGACCCGGTAGGAGTACTTGCCGTTGGTCTTCGACAGTGCCGCGTCGACGTCGGGCCAGGCGCGCACCGGCGGTGTCTGTGTGGTGACGACGAACTTGTCGACCATGGTCGCGTCGTCGGTGTGGATCTCGATGTCCTGCCGAGCGCCGTAGGACGTCACGAGGTGAAGGGTGGCGGCGCCGGCCCTGATGTCGACACCGGCAACGGTGTACGGGCGCTCCCACCACATGCCGTCCATCACGTGGGAGACGTAGTCGACCTGATCAGGGGCGGCGAGCGTGCTCACCCCGGGCGCACCGATCGGCCAGTCGGAGTTGAGCATGTCCATGACCTGTTTGGCCCGCACGCCCTGCGGTGTGTTGGTGCTGATCCGGATTCCTGCGTCGCCGGCCTGGGCCGGCGGTGCGGCCGACGGGGCGCACCCGTCCACCAGGCCGCTCACCAATGCGACGCCGCACAGCAGCGCCGCGGCGCGGCTAAGCCTTGTCCGACCCGGCAACGTCGAGCACGACCTCGAATTCGAGAAGAGACGCGCCAGTCGCCACTGGATTGGCCGTCTGGCCCTTGTGTGCCTCGATGGCCGGGCCGGTGGCCCAGGCCTGGAACGCCTCTTCGGACTCCCATTGTGTGACGACGAAATAGCGGTCCTCCCCTTTGACCGGGCGCAGCAACTGAAAGCCGAGGAAGCCGGGCTGATTGTCGACGGCGTGGGCGCGGTGCGCGAACCGCTTCTCCAGTTCGGGGCCGGCGTCGGCGGGAACCTCGATTGCGTTGATCTTCACCACGGACATGGCGTTAGGCTACCGCTTCGCATGGTGACCGATCCTTTGACCTACCGCGGCGGCAGCGGGATCCCGCTGGTGTTGGTGCACGGCCTGATGGGCCGCGGCAGCACGTGGACCAGGCAATTGCCGTGGCTCACGGGGCTCGGCGCGGTCTACACCTATGACGCCCCGTGGCACCGCGGCCGTGACGTGGTCGACCGGTATCCGATCGACACCGAAGGGTTCGTCGAGGAGCTCGGCGGCGCTGTCGAACCGCTGGGTGGGCCGGTGGTGCTCATCGGACATTCGATGGGCGGGCTGCATTCGTGGTGCCTGTCTGCGCAGCGTCCCGAACTGGTGTCAGCTGTCGTCGTCGAGGACATGGCGCCCGACTTCCGGGGCCGCACCACCGGCCCGTGGGAGCCGTGGCTGCACGCCCTCCCGGTCGAGTACGCGTCGGCGCAGCAGGTGTTCGACGAATTCGGTCCCATCGCGGGTCGGTACTTCCTGGAGGCCTTCGAGCGCACTGCGACGGGGTGGCGGCTGCACGGCCGTGTGGAACGTTGGGTCGAGATCGCCGCGGAGTGGGGCACCCGGGACTACTGGGCACAGTGGACGGCGGTGCGGGCGCCGGTACTGCTGCTCGAGGCGGGGAATTCGGTCACACCCCACGGGCAGATGGTGACCATGAAAGAGACCGGCCACCGGGCGACGTATCTGCACGTGCCCGGGGCCGGTCATTTGATCCACGATGACGCGCCGGAGGTTTACCGCGCCGCCGTGTCGGAATTTCTCGGTTCGCACTAGCGCCGTTCACCACGGACGCCCGAGTCCGGCCAGGTCGGCTGTGCCTCGAAGCGGGTCCGGATGGCATCGGCGTCGTGGTCGATGCGGCGGAAGTCTTCCTCCACGAGATGCCCCACCATCGGGGTCGTGAACCGGAACTGGTCAAGGTGGAAACGCAGGTGACCATCTTTGTGGGCCCGCGCCGCCAGGGCCGCGACCAGCGCGAACGGCGCCAGCATGATGGCGATCAAGAGTGTGTAACTCAGTAATGTGCTCATGGCAGTAATGCTTCGCCAGATAATATTCCGCCAACAGTGGCAGAACAGACGCAGTGAGATAAAATACTGCCATGTTGAAAACAGTCTCGGCATTGGTGCTGGACGGGTTGGCACCGTTCGAGTTCGGGGTGATCTGCGAGGTGTTCGGCATCGACCGCTCGGCCGACGGCGTGCCGAATTTCGACTTCAAGGTCTGCGGTCTGGAAGCGGGCAAGCCGGTGCGCACCACCGTCGGTGCCAGCCTCACTCCCGACCACGACCTCTCGGGCCTGATCGGCGTTGATCTCGTTGCCGTGCCGGCGATCAGCGGGGTCAACGGGTATCCGCAGGAGGCGCTCGACGCTCTTCGGGCGGCATCCGCCGCCGGATCGATCATCCTGACCGTCTGCTCCGGCGCGTTCGTCGCGGGCGCCGCGGGTCTGCTCGACGGACGCTCCTGCACCACGCACTGGATGCATGCCGATGACCTGGCGCGCCGTCATCCGACGGCCAAGGTCGACCGCAACGTGCTCTACGTCGACGACGGCAACCTGATCACCAGCGCGGGCACCGCCGCGGGTATCGACGCCTGCCTGCACCTGGTGCGTCGCGAACTGGGCAGCGCCGTGACGAACGCCATCGCCCGGCGCATGGTGGTGCCGCCGCAGCGCGATGGTGGCCAGCGGCAGTACATCGACCAGCCGATCCCGGTGCGATGCTCGGAAGGTTTTGCGCCACAACTGGATTGGATTCTCTCGAACCTGCACGAACCGCACACTGTGACCACGCTGGCGCGTCGGGCCAACATGTCGGCGCGGACGTTCGCGCGCCGATTCGTCGACGAAACCGGCACCACGCCCATGCAGTGGGTCACCGACCAGCGTGTGCTGTACGCCCGGGGACTGCTCGAGGCGTCGGACCTCGACATCGACCACATCGCCGAGCGCGCCGGTTTCGGCACGGCGACCCTGCTGCGCCACCACTTCCGGCGCATCATCGGTGTCACGCCGTCGGACTACCGGCGCAACTTCGCCTGCGAGGGGGAGTGTGAGGCGTCAGCCTGAGACCGGTCGCGAACCGGTCTGGGACTGGTCGCGCAGTCGATGCACCGAGACGGCATAGTTGCCGTCCTGGAACGGTTCTCGATCCCATGTCGACCACCTGGCCACCGGCTCGAATCCCGCCGCCGCGGCGTGCGCGTCGTACTCCGACAGCGACAGTCGGCCCTCCCGGATCTGGAAACCCGCCACCAGTAGGCCGCGGGGGACCAGCATGCCGCTGAGTTCACTCAACACCTCGGCCTCGGTACCGGGTGTCAGGTAGATCATCACGTTGCCGGCCAACGCCACCAGGTCGAAGCGGCTGTCGAGGGTGCCCAGATTCGTCAGGTCGGCCTCGAGCCACTCCAGGTTTGGTGCCTTGTCGCTGGCGGTGGCCAGCATGCCGGGATCCGCGTCGACACCCACCAGAGAGAACCCGCGGCGCGCCAGTTCGATTGCCACTCGGCCTGTTCCGCATCCCGCGTCGAGCACGGTGTCACCGCCGGACTCCCGCAGCAGCGACTCGATGAGATCGGCTTCGCCGTGGATGTTCTGGCCGGTCTGCGCCAGGGATCGCCATCGCGCGTCGTAGTCGTCACCGCGGGGCGCGTCGGTGCCCTGCCATCTGGTGCTCATCACCTCTCCTCACCCAACGTGCAGTTGTTCACGGTGTGACTCGCGGTTTGTGGACAACATCTGCACGCTCGACGCCGTCTTCGCCTTCGCCTGCCAGCGCGAACCGGCCATCTCCAGTCTGCTCCACCAGACCGTCGACCAGCAGCGAGTCCAGTGCGCGGTCGCGCTGCGCCGGGTCGGCCAGCCACGCGACGTCGAGCTGCGCGCGGGCAACCGGTATTGCACTGCCCCGCAACACATCCAGCAGTCTGCCACGGACCTGACGGTCGGTTCCCGCGTACTTCTGCACCTTGCGTGCGGGTGCGTCGCCGGCAGGATAACCGGCTGATCGCCACGCGCACGAGCTCAATGGACACAGCCCGCATTTCGGCGACCGCGCTGTGCACACCACGGCGCCCAACTCCATCAGGGCGGCGGAGAACACCGGCGTCGTCTCGTCACCGGGCAACAGTGCCGCCACATCCGCCTCGTCGCGTTTGGCCGACGGTGGGCCGGCATCAGCCAGGCCGTGCACCGCGCGGGCCACCACCCGCCGCACGTTGGTGTCGACCACCGGCACCCACTGGTCGTAGGCGAAGCACGCCACGGCCCTCGCGGTGTAGCTGCCCACGCCCGGCAGACCCAACAGGGTCTCCACGTCGGCGGGCACCACGTCGCCGTGTTCGGCGGCGATCACCGTCGCGCATTCGTGCAGCCGCTTGGCCCGTCGCGGGTAGCCGAGCTTGCCCCAGGCTCGCAGCACATCGGCGGCGCTCGCTGCGGCGGTTGCCGACGGGGTCGGCCAGCGGGCCACCCAGTCCAGCCAGATCGGGGCAACCCGGGCGACGGGCGTTTGCTGCAGCATGAACTCGCTGACCAGGATCTGCCACGCGCTGACACCGGCGGCGCGCCACGGTAGGTCACGTCGCTCGCGGCGGTACCACTCGACGAGTTCGGGTGCACGGATGCTCACTGCGACCGCCGATCGGGCTCAGGGCACAATGTCATCTATGCCGAACACCAGTCCTGTGACAGCTTGGAAGGCACTCAAGGAGGGTAACGAGCGCTTCGTCGAAGGCCGACCCGAACACCCCAGCCAGAGCATCGACCACCGGGCCAGCCTGGCCGAGGCGCAGAAACCCACCGCTGTGGTCTTCGGATGCGCCGACAGCCGGGTCGCCGCGGAGATCATCTTCGATCAGGGCCTCGGCGACATGTTCGTGGTGCGCACGGCGGGCCACGTCATCGACTCGGCGGTGCTTGGCTCCGTCGAGTACGCCGTCTCCGTGCTCAACGTCCCGCTGATCGTGGTGCTCGGCCACGACAGCTGCGGCGCCGTCAAGGCCACCATCGCCGCGCTCGACGACGGTGCGGTACCGGGCGGCTATGTGCGCGACGTCGTCGAACGCGTCACCCCGTCGATCCTGCTGGGCCGGCGCGACGGCCTGACCCGCGTCGACGAGTTCGAGGCACGCCACGTCGTGGAGACCGGCAGTCAGCTGGTGGCCCGCTCCACGGCCATCAAGGAGCGCATCGAAGCGGGCAAGCTCGCGATCGTCGGTGTCACCTATCACCTCGCCGACGGCAAGATCGCCCTGCGCGAGCACGTCGGCGACATCGGCGAATAGCGGCTCAGCGCGGTACCACTATCCCGTGGTCGTATGCGTAGACGATCGCGGCCGCCCGGTCCCGCAGACCGAGTTTCACGAAGATCCGGCCGATGTGACTTTTCACCGTCACCTCGGAGATGAAGAGTTCGCCGGCGATCTCGGTATTCGAGTTCCCCTTGGCGATCAATCTCAGGACATCCAACTCGCGCGCCGTGAGATCGGTCGTCACATCGCCCGCCGGGGCCTGTGACGCCCGCCGGTAAGTGGTCAGCACGCGTGATGTGACCGCGGGATCGAGGTAGCTGTCGCCGCCTGCCACCGACCGCACCGCGCGGATGAGTTCTTCGGCCGACGAATCTTTCAGCACAAAACCCGCCGCTCCGGCGCGCAACGCCCCGGAGAGCAGTTCGTCCTCGTTGAACGTGGTCAACGCCAGCACCGGCGGGCCACCGGCGTCCACGAGCCGGCGCGTCGCGGCGATCCCGTCGACGCGTTTCATCCGCAGGTCCATCACGACGACGTCGGGGCTGCACCGCGCGACCGCGTCGGGCACCTCGTCACCGTCGGCGCATTCGGCGACGACCACGAAACCATCCTTTCGCCGCAGGATGCGGCGCAGGCCGGATCGAACCAGGTCCTGATCGTCTACCAGCAGCACATGGACGTCGCATAGGGTTCCGGTCAACGCCTGTTCACCCCTTGCACCACGGCGGCCGGAACAGCGCGACGTCGTCGAGCGGAATCGAGGCGTGGACGCGCCATTCGTCGTCGGTGGGTCCCACCTCGATGGCGCCGTCCAGCAGTGCTATCCGCTGGCGCATGCCGACCACGCCGCGCCCGGCGCCCGAACCTGCCGAGCCCACCGGCGCCGGCAGCCGGTTGATCACCGACAGATCAGCGGAGCGTCGGCTGATGACAAGCTGCACAGTGGATTTGGACGTCGGTGCGTGCTTGGCGATGTTGGCCAGTGATTCCTGCGCGATCCGGTACAGCGCCAGCCCGGCCGAGGCAGGCACCTCCCCGGTCTGGCCGCTGGTCGCCAGTTCGACGTCGAGGCCGGCGTTGCTGAATTCGGCCACCAATGCGGTGATGTCGTCGACACCGGGTTCGGGTGCCGTCCGCATGGGACCGGCATCGAGCAGACCCACCGTACGGCGGATGTCGCCCATCGCCTGCCGGCCCAGGTGCTCGGCCTGCCGAAGCGCGTCGACGGCCTCGTCGATGTCACCGTCCACCTCCAGCCCACGCCGGGCTCCGGTCAAGTGCAACAAGGTGATCGACAGCGAGTGGGCGATGACGTCGTGCACCTCGCGGGCGATGCGGCGGCGCTCATCGGCGGCGGCGTGCTCGGCCAGGGCCGCCCGGGCCTGCTCCTGTTTGATCATCAGCTGTTGTTGGACCCGCATGAGAAAGCCGACCAGCCAGCCCATTCCGAGGATGGGCAGATAGAGCTCGAGGTCGTCGAGCCGGCCAGAGACTCCGGCGGCCACGAGCAGGGCCACCGCACTGCCGGCCGCGCCGATACCGCCGAGTGTGGGCGACAGTGACCCCACCGATCCGACCATCAGCACCAGCAGCAGCGGCGCGTAGTCACTGCTCACCGGGGTGGCGGTAGCGAAGAGGAAGATGGCGGCCGCAATGGTCGACGTCGCCCACAGCACAACGGATTTCAACTTGATCGCCCAGACGAAGAACATCACCGGTGGTGAGATCGCGATGACGGCTGCGGTCAGGGCGGCAGGAAGATCCGACACCGGTCGCTGCAGCGTCGCCACCACGGCAATGCAGGCCAGGCTGACGTCGATCGTGATGACAAAGGCCCACGAGAACCCGAGCGGGATGAGCTCACCCCGCTCTGTCAAGCGCGCTCGCACGTACTCCGTCAGCCCACGTAGCACCGGCCCATCGTATTCGGCGCGGCACCGTGTCACATCCTCCTCAGGTATGACCCGGACGCGTGCCGGCTCCGCCGAGGGTAGGAGCGCAAGTCCGGACCGCCGCACGACGCGCACATCGGCGATGCGCCCATAGCGTCTGGGTATGAGTTGGACACTGTTTCACGAACGCACCGCCTTCATGGTGGACCTGATCGAACGCGCAGGACATGACCCGGAAACCGCCCTCGACTTCGACACCGCCGAACGTGCTGAAGTACAAAGGCTTTTCGGCGACGACGACACCCTGGTACTGGCCCTGAGGCAGCGCTGGATGACAACCCTGGCCGCCAAACTCGACCAGGCGGCACACGACGACGTGAGTTCCGAGCAGGCCCGAGCGGAACTGGCCGCTGCCCAACCGGGTCTGCGCGCACTGCTCGATGTGGCGGCGCGCAGATCGGTGCGGTTGCGCGCACTCGACCGCGCCGAGCAGCGCATCATCGACTATTACAACGGCCCAGGTCCGCAGCGACAGACCGTCGCGTAGCACGCGGATGCGGCCACCGCGGGGGCCGTGATTCTGGTGGCCAATACTCCCTCGGAGTCGTAACCGGGCGGCGACACGCCGCCTCGGGTCGGCCAACTCACGGTGACCTGCCCTTACCGTGAGAAGGTGCTGGATTTGGAGAGGCAAGGCGCCCTACCGCCGGAGATCTATCGGCGCCGTCGTGCGTTGGCGATAGGGATCGCGGTGCTGGTCATCGCGATCGTCGTCGCGATCGTGGTGATGGTGCTCAACGGAGGCTCGGCGACCGACACCAAGCCGGCCTCCGACGGTAAGCCGAACACCTCGGCTGGTCCGCTCGCGCAGACCCCGGCCCCTGAGGTCAAGACGCCGGTGGTGCCGCCCGCCACCGAGGCGCCGCCGCCGACTCCGACGCCCACCGCGGCCGTCGAACCGCCGCCGGTGCTCAAAGAAGGCGACGACTGCCCCGACTCGACCCTCGCCGTCAAAGGCATCACGAACGAGCCGCGCTACACGATCGGTGACCAGCCGACGTTCACCATGGTGGTGACCAATATCGGGCTGGTGGCCTGCCAGCGCGATGTCGGCGCCGCCGTGCTGTCGGCGTATGTGTACTCGCTGGACAACAAGCGGCTGTGGTCCAACCTGGACTGCGCCCCGTCCAACGAGACCCTGGTCAAGACGTTCACCCCGGGCGAGCAGGTGACCACCGAGGTGACGTGGACCGGCATGGGCTCCGAGGCGCAGTGCCCACTGCCGCGCCAGCCGATCGGCCCCGGTACGTACAACCTCGTCGTTCAGTTGGGCAATCTGCGGTCGGCCACGGTGCCGTTCGTGCTTGCCGAGGCGGGGGCCGATGCGCCGCCGCCGGCCGACGCCCCGCCGGCGGAACCGGCACCTGCTCCCGCACCCGCGGGCTAGGCGCAAGGCAGGTCAGGCCAGCCGGTCGGCGATCGTCGACTCGGCCAGCTGCGACAGGCCTTCGCGGACGTGGCGCGCCCACATCGCACCGATACCTTCCACCGATTGCAGATCGGTGGCACTGGCGGCCAGCAGCCCCTGGAGGGAGCCGAACGTGCGGACCAACAGGTCGACGTGGGCGAATTGCAGCCGGGGGATCTCGGCCATCGCGCGGTAGCCGCGCGAGCTCAGCGCCGAGTCCTGCGCCTCGGCGGTGGACGGGTAGCCGAACACTCTGGCCAGCGCCGTGAAGTCCAGCAGGTCGGCATCGGAGAGCACATCGAGCGCCTCCAGGGTGGCGGCCACCTGGGTCTTGGACGGCGGCTCGGGGTTGGCGTGGTAATCGCGGACAATGAGTTCGCGGGCCGTGTCGTTACCCCCGAGCAGCTCCTCCAGCTGCAACCGTAGTTGGCGCCCGTCGGTGCCCAGTTCGACTGCGTCGTAATCGATTTCGAGGCCTATCCGGCGAACCATCTCCAGCCGCTGCACCACCGTCATGACATCGCGCAACGTGACGAAGTCCTCGATCTCGGCGGCCGACAACTGCCTGCTGACCTCGTCGAGGCGGGCCTTGTAGCGTTCCAGCGTCGCGATGGCCTGGTTGGCCCGCGACAGGATCATCGCCGAATCGGCCACGACGTGCCGTTCGCCGGCCACATACACCGTCACGATGCTCATGGAGTGGCTCACCGATATCACCGGATAGCCGGTCTGGATCGCCGTGCGTTCCGCCGACCGGTGCCGGGTGCCGGATTCGTCGGTGGGGATCGACGGATCCGGCACCAGTTGGACGTTGGCACGCACGATGCGGGAGCCGTCGGTCGACAGCACGACCGCGCCATCCATCTTCGAGAGTTCACGTAGTCGCGTCGGCGCGTAACGGACGTCCAGGGAGAAGCCGCCGTCACAGATGGACTCGACCGCGTCGTCGTAGCCGAGGACTATCAGCGCTCCCGTGCGACCCCGGAGAATGCGCTCCAGGCCGTCGCGTAGTGCGGTACCGGGAGCGAGACGGCCGATGGTTTCACGCAGCGACGGACGCGGTGTCACCGCACTGATCGCGGACCTGCTGCCGGGCGTCACGGATAGCCATTGTCCTCCGTCGCCTGATGCTTCGGGCGACCGTCTACTACTTTGAGCTCCGGCCGTGGTGGGGGCGTGACCTCCGGCGGTTTGCTGACGGGACGCACCGCGATGCTCAACAACGCTCTGAGCGCGTCGCCGATGCTCGCCACCTCCAGCGTCGTCATGCCCTTGGGCACCGTCTTGACGCCAGGGGGGACCAGGGCCGTGGTGAACCCCAACCGGCCTGCCTCGGCGAGGCGGCGTTCCAGGCCGGTGACCCGTCGAAGGTCGCCGGCCAGCCCCACCTCGCCGATCGCGACCGCCGAGGACGGTAGGCACAGATCGGCGAACGACGAGGCGATCGCCAGGGCCACCGCGAGATCCGACGACGGATCGGTCAGGCGCATGCCCCCGACGGTCGAGAGGTAGATGTCGCGCTGACCGATGGCCACACCGGCCCTGGTCTCCAGCACGGCGGCGGTCATCGCGGCCCTCGACTGGTCGACACCGCTGACCGCGCGCCGCGGTGTGCCGGACACAACAGAGCTGCCGACCAACGCCTGTATCTCGCCGATCAACGGGCGTTTGCCGTCGAGTGTCACCGTGACCGCGGTGCCGGGGACCGGTTCGGGGCGCTGGTCCATGAACAGGCCGGAGGGATCGGCGACGCATTCGATTCCGTTGTCGTGCAACATGAAACAGCCGACCTCGTCGGCGGCACCGAATCGGTTCTTCACACCGCGGACCATGCGCAGCGCACTGTTGCGGTCGCCCTCGAAGTGCAGCACGACGTCGACCAGATGCTCGAGCGAGCGCGGGCCGGCGATGGCGCCGTCCTTGGTGACATGGCCCACGAGGACCATCGCGACGGCGGGGGCCCGCGCCGCTTTCGCGTATCCGGTCAGCGCCGTGGTGATGGCACGCACCTGGGTGACGCCGCCGGTGACGCCGTCGGTGTCGGTGGTGGAGAGGGTCTGCACCGAATCGACGATCACCAGAGTCGGCTTGACCGCCTCGATGTGGGCGAGCACGGTGTCGAGGTCGGATTCCGCTGCCAGGTAGACGTCCTGGTGAGTGCATCCGGTGCGTTCGGCCCGCATCCGGATCTGGCCGGCCGACTCCTCGCCGGAGATGTAGAGCGCGCGACGGCCGGTCTCGGCCCACCGGTGCACGACCTCGAGCAACAGCGTCGACTTGCCGACACCGGGTTCTCCGGCGAGCAACGCCACCGAACCGGGGACGATCCCGCCGCCGAGCACCCTGTCGAGTTCGCTGACGCCCGTGGGGTAGTGCCGGGTGTGATCCGGGTCGATGGTGCTGATCGGGACGGCCGCCGACGAGGGTGCGATGGGCCGCTGCGCCCGCCCGCCCAGCGATGTGAGGACCGCGGCCTCCTCGACCGTGCCCCATGTGCCGCACTCGGCGCAGCGCCCGACCCACTTGGCCGTGACATGACTGCACTCGGTGCAGCGGTACTGCGTGCGCGCCTTCGATGTCGTCTTGGCCACGGCTTTGACGCTATCGGCCGCGTCCGACAGATCGGCGCAGGCGCGCGTCGCTCAGTGCAGGCGCACTCGAGGGGCTAGTGGTGGCCGCCGTCCGCCTCGTCCTGCCGCGGCGCATTACCCGCCGAGATCGGCACGGCGACGGTCTTTTCGCCGGCCTGGGCGAATGTGAAGGTGAACTCGTAGGTGAGTCCGTTGCGGATGGGCTTGCTGAGCGCCACCGACGCCTCGCTGGCCCCGGCGGATTCCACGCTGCCCAATTCGGTCACGCCGTCGGGGGCGCCGACCACCAACACGCCACCGGCAGGAAGCTCTTTGTCGCCCGTCACGGTGACCTCGCCGATGTCGGTGGTGATGCTCTCCAGCCGATCGCTGACGTCGGGCGACTCGTTGCTCGCGACGAAGATCAGGGGTACGTCCTGGCCTGGCTCCAGTGCATCAGCCGCCTCGACGGCCTGGATGTGGATGTTGCGCAGCGCGACGTTGTTGATGGTCGCCAGGCTGCCGTTGACGGCCGGCTCCTGGGTGGCGACCTGCGAGACCTGCCCGGCGCTGCAGCCCACCATCGCGCCCGCGACGACGAGGCCGCACACGGCCGCTGCAGCCCGTGTCACGACGGTCCGGCGGGTATCAACTGAGATCACGGAAAGCCTCCTGCTCGCGACCGTCACAAGTTCGACTATGCACAGTAGTAGGTGCGGTGGCGCGACGGTAGCCGAGGGCGGACAAGGGCCGAACAAGCTCGCCGGCGGGGCGACGCGGCGGCGGCGAAAACGGTGACAACCAACATGCATGTTGCACGTATTCGTCACCCTGTCAACCCCTATGCGTAACCCGTTGTGCCCCTGACCTGCATTGTTGTTCCGCGCGCGTCCGGCCGCCGTGCTATCCTGGTGAGGTGAAAGGGGCTCGAATCTGATGATTTTCAAGGTCGGAGACACCGTTGTTTACCCACACCACGGTGCTGCGTTGATCGAGGCGATCGAAACCCGAACCATCAAAGGCGAACAAAAGGAATATCTCGTCTTGAAGGTTGCCCAGGGCGATCTCACCGTTCGAGTTCCCGCTGAGAACGCCGAATATGTCGGTGTCCGCGACGTCGTCGGTCAGGAAGGTCTGGACAAGGTCTTCCAGGTGCTGCGTGCTCCGCATACCGAAGAGCCGACCAACTGGTCGCGGCGCTACAAGGCCAACCTCGAGAAGCTTGCCTCCGGTGACGTGAACAAGGTCGCCGAGGTTGTCCGCGACCTCTGGCGTCGCGATCAGGAGCGCGGTCTGTCGGCCGGCGAGAAGCGGATGCTGGCGAAGGCTCGCCAGATCCTGGTCGGCGAACTCGCGCTGGCCGAGAACACCGATGACGCCAAGGCCGAGATCATTCTCGACGAGGTGCTCGCAGCAGCCTCCTAGTCCGTAGCTGAGTTTGTTCTAGCTCATGCGGACCGTTGCTGTCGTCCCGGCCGCAGGCTCCGGCGAGAGGCTGGGCGCTGGGATACCCAAAGCGTTCGTCAGCCTGACGGGTCAGACGCTGATCGAGCGTGCTCTCGACGGGCTTCGTGCATCCGGTGTCGTCGACGGTCTGATCGTCGCGGTGCCGGAGTCTCGTACCGATGAGGCCAAGCTGATCCTCGGCGGTGACGTCACCGTCGTCGCCGGGGGTCCGGATCGGACGTCATCGGTGCGCAACGCACTCGGTGCAGTTGGCGACGCCGATTTCGTCCTGGTTCACGACGCCGCTCGCCCGTTGACGCCGGCGGCGGTGATCATCCGCGTCGTGGAGGCGCTCAAGGCGGGCCACCAAGCGGTCATTCCCGTGCTGTCGGTCACCGACACCATCAAGGCGGTCGATGCCAACGGCGTCGTCCTCGGCACCCCGGAGCGCGCCGGCCTGCGTTCGGTCCAGACCCCGCAGGGTTTCGCGACCGACACACTGCAGCGCGCCTACGAGCGTGCCGGCGCGGCGGGTTTCACCGACGACGCCGGGATGGTGGAGAACATCGGTGGCCAGGTGCACACCGTCGAAGGCGATCCGTTGGCGTTCAAGGTGACCACACCGCTGGACCTGCAACTGGCCATGGCGGTGCTCTCGCAGTGAGCGAGTTGCCGCGTGTGGGGCTGGGCACCGATGTCCATCCGATCGAGCCCGGGCGACCCTGCCGATTGCTCGGTCTGCGCTTCGAAGGCGCCGACGGTTGCGCCGGCCATTCCGATGGTGATGTCGCGGCGCACGCACTGTGCGACGCGTTGTTATCGGCCGCCGGCCTTGGGGACATCGGTGGGGTGTTCGGTGTCGACGACCCGCGATGGGCGGGTGTCACCGGGGCCGCCATGCTGCAGCACGTCCGGCAGCTGCTGACCGAGGCCGGCTACCGCATCGGGAACGCCGCGGTGCAGGTCATCGCGAACCGGCCGAAGATCGGACCCCGTCGCGCCGAGGCGCAGGGGGTCCTGTCGGAACTACTGGGTGCGCCCGTGTCGGTGTCGGCGACCACCACCGACGGGCTCGGGTTGACCGGGCGGGGAGAAGGCCTGGCGGCCATCGCGACGGCGCTGATCATCGCCGATGAAGGTTTTGGCCGTTCAGGCCGGTAAGCTGGCGCGTCGTGACCGACCTCGGGGGCTTGAGACTCCACGACACGATGACAGGTGTCGTGCGTGACTTCGTCCCCGTGCGGCCCGGACACGCTTCGATCTACCTGTGCGGCGCGACGGTGCAGGGGCTTCCGCACATCGGCCATGTCCGCAGTGGTGTGGCGTTCGACGTGCTGCGGCGGTGGCTGCTCGCCAAGGGATACGACGTCGCATTCATCCGCAACGTCACCGATATCGACGACAAGATCCTGACCAAGGCCGAGGCTGCCGGCCGGCCGTGGTGGGAATGGGCCGCCACACACGAGCGCGCGTTCTCGGCGGCCTACGACGCGCTGGGCGTGTTGCCACCGTCCGCGGAGCCTCGGGCCACCGGCCACATCACGCAGATCGTGGAGCTGATCGAGCGCCTGATCGACACCGGCCACGCCTACACCGGGGCCGGCGACGTCTACTTCGACGTGCTCAGCTACGCCGATTACGGCGCCCTGTCCGGTCACCGCGTCGACGACGTCCATCAGGGCGAGGGCGTCGCCACCGGCAAGCGAGACCAGCGCGACTTCACGCTCTGGAAGGGCGCCAAACCGGGTGAGCCCTCATGGCCGACGCCGTGGGGCGCAGGGCGGCCCGGCTGGCACTCCGAATGCGTCGCCATGGCCCACGAGTATCTGGGGCCGACGTTCGACATCCACTGTGGCGGCATGGACCTGGTGTTCCCGCACCACGAGAACGAAATCGCGCAGGCCCGCGCGGCCGGTGACGGTTTCGCGCAGTACTGGCTGCACAACGGCTGGGTCACCATGGGCGGCGAGAAGATGAGCAAGTCCCTGGGCAACGTCTTGTCGATCCCGTCGATGTTGCAGCGCGTCCGGCCCGCCGAACTGCGGTACTACCTGGGCAGCGCGCACTACCGGTCGATGCTCGAATTCTCCGACGCCGCACTGAACGACGCCGTGAAGGCGTACGCCGGTATCGAAGACTTCCTGCATCGCGTGCGCACCAGGGTCGGTGCGGTGGCGCCGGGTGCGTGGACCGAGAAGTTCGAGGCTGCCCTCGACGACGACCTCGCGGTGCCGATCGCCCTGGCCGAGATTCACAGCGCCCGCGCCGAAGGCAACCGGGCGCTGGATGCCGGTGACCACACCGCCGCCATGGCGCAGGCGTCCTCGATCCGGGCCATGATGGGCATCCTCGGCTGTGATCCGCTCGACGAGCGGTGGGAGTGCCGCGACGAGGTGACCACCACACAGCGGGCACTCGACGTGCTGGTGCAGTGGGCGTTGGTCAACCGGACCGAGGCGCGCGAACAACGCAATTGGGCGCAGGCCGACCAGATCCGAGATCGCCTCAAGGAAGCGGGCGTCGAGGTAACCGACACCGCAGACGGCCCGCAGTGGTCGCTGCTGGACGGGAACGAGAAGTAGATGGCAGGCAATTCACAGCGTCGCGGTGCGGTCCGGAAATCGGGCACCAAGAAGGGGCCCACCGTGGGTTCCGGCGGTGTCCGACGGCGCGGCCTCGAGGGGCGCGGCGCCACTCCGCCGGCGCACATGCGCCCCAACCATCCGGCCGCCAAACGGGCCAACCGCGCCGCCAAACAGCAGCAGGGCCGGCCCAAGAAGACCGATGACACGGAGATCGTGCTGGGGCGCAACCCGGTGCTGGAATGCCTGCGTGCCGGTGTGCCCGCCACCGCGCTGTATGTGGCGGTGGGTACCGACAACGACGAGCGGTTGACCGAATCTGTCACGCGCGCAGCTGATTCGGGTATCGCAATCCTCGAAGTGGCCCGTGTCGACCTGGACCGGATGAGCACAAACGGCCTGCATCAGGGCATTGCGCTGCAGGTGCCGCCGTACAACTACGCCCACCCCGACGATCTGTTGCGGGCCGCCAAGGCGGACGGCACCCCGGCATTGTTCACCGCACTGGACAACATCTCGGACCCACGCAACCTCGGGGCGATCGTGCGCTCGGTCGCGGCCTTCGGCGGCCAGGGGGTCGTCATCCCGCAGCGCCGGTCGGCCTCGGTCACCGCCGTGGCGTGGCGTACCAGTGCCGGTGCGGCAGCTCGGGTTCCGGTGGCACGGGCGACCAACCTGAACCGCACCCTGAAAGACTGGGCGGACTCCGGTATCCAGGTGATCGGGCTGGACGCCGAGGGCGACACCACCCTCGATGAGATGGACGCGACGGGCCCGACAGTGGTCGTGGTGGGCTCCGAAGGCAAGGGGCTCTCGCGCCTGGTGCGTGAGCACTGTGATGCCATCGTGTCGATCCCCATGGCCGGTCCCACCGAATCGCTGAATGCCTCCGTCGCGGCGGGTGTGGTGCTGGCAGAGATCGCCCGCCAACGCCGAGGGTGACGAAGCCCGGGCGAGGGTGACGAAGCCCGGGCGAGGAGCCCGACAGACGGTGATGGCCGAAAGCTATCCGCTCAGTGCGGGGCGCAGGAAATTCCCCGAAATCTGCACGGCGGGCGTCGAACTGTCTCCGCCCACCACGAGTGTCGCGAACGCGATATCGCCGACGATGCCGGCGAACCAGCCGTGCGAGTGCGTGTTGTCGCCGAACTCGGCAGTGCCGGTTTTCCCGCCGAGACCGTCGATATCGCTGAGTTCGGTTGCGGTGCCGTCGGTTACAGTGCCACGCATCATCGACCGTAGATCGTCTGCCACCACGGGCGGAATCGGCTGAGACGCCGTGTCGGCGGTGGTCTTCTGACCGTCGACCAGGATCGGCGTGATCGTTGAACCGTGCGCCAGGCTGGCTTCGGCGACGGCGAGTCCGAACGGACTGACGGTCACGGTGCCCTGACCGATACCGTTCTCCACCCGTTGCGCAGGCGTGTCGGCGTTGGGCACCCGGCCCGTCACGGTCGTCAGGCCCGGAATGGTGTAGTCAACCCCGATTCCGAACAGCCGCGCGGTGTTTCCCAGCGCATCTGCGGGCAGCTGGTCAGCCAGCGCTGCCATGGTGGTGTTGCACGAATGCGAGAACGCGGAAGCCAACGGGACCGTGCCGAGGTCGAACTCGTCCTCGTTCGGGATCGTGCGATCCTCGATCGAGGCGCGACCCGGGCAGGCGAGCGGCGTGTCGGGGGTGGCCAGGCCGGCCTGGATCGAGGCAGCGGTGGTGATGGTCTTGAAGGTCGAACCCGGTGGGTAGAGGCCCGTGAACACAATCGGCCCCTGCGCATCCGCAGCGGAATTCTGTGCGGCGGCGACTATTCCACCGCTGTTGGGTGACAGCGCGACCAGCACGGCGGGTCGCGCTTCCTGGGCGACGGCCTGCTGTGCCAACAATTGCAGCCGCGTGTCGAGGGTGGTCCGGATCGGCGGGGTGTCCTTCGGCGGCGTCGACGCGAGCTGTTCCACCGTTGCGCCCTTGTCGTCCACCAGATTCACCGACCACCCGGCGGTGGCGTCGATGGCGTCCCGCCACAACCCTTCCAAGCCACCGGTCACCGGGGATTTCAGCTCGGGATTGGCGGTCAGCAGGGCGCCCTGCTCGGACACCGCGACGCCGGGGATCTGCTTCAGCTGGTCGGACACCTGCTGCAGGTCGGCGTCGCGGAGCTTCATGACGGTGACGGCGTCGTCGGTGTTCGACCCGAACTGGTTCCGGATCGAATCCGGTGTGGTGGTGGCGTCGAACGGCTGTAGCAGCGCGGCGAGCGCATCGGCGGAGTCCTGGTGTTGGCGTTGCAGCGTGATGACACCGATTGTCTGCCAGTCCAGCAGCGGCAGACCGTTGCGGTCGATGATCGGCGTCGTGAAATTCTTGTCATCGCTGTACTGGAAGCTGTCGCCGGGCCGGAGTTTGTCGTTCAACAGTGCCGGGGCCCAGTCCAGTGTCCAACCGTCATCGCCCTTGGCGGCCGTCGCGGCGGTCTGATATTGCAGCGTGCGTCCCGGACCGAAGGTCCAGGTGTAGTCGAGTTTGGTGGTGGCGTCGTCACCGGAGTCGGTCACCCGGACGTCCACGGTGGCGTCCTTGCCCATCCCGTCGAACATCGCGCTGATGGCCGTCTCTGCGGCGGCGGGATCGTCGGTGTGGCTGGCGGCGCCGGCCGCGTCGCGCCCGTGCAGCGCCGCGGCGAAGGCGTCGAACGTGTCCTTCGGTCCGGACGAGAAGAGGCCACAGCCCGTGGACGCCAACAACAGTGTGCAGATAAGGATCAGCGGCGCCCAGCGCCTCGACGGTGCAGTCATAACAATTCGAGGAAACCATGCTGCGCCCGCAACCGGCCGAGTCGCGACACGCCCACGTGTCGCGGATGGATCAATGTCGCCAGGTCAGCGTCGTTTAGGCGGGTGCGGTGCGCCAGAAAAT
>CAMFLL010000110.1 GCA_945957405.1 uncultured Mycolicibacterium sp.
TAGATCAGACCCATCGTGGTGGCGCCGTACGGCTCGGCCAGGTCACGCTCGCCGGAGTACCGCTTGTCGGTGCCCAGCCAGGTTTCCTCCTCGCCGAACAGGATCTCTTCGGGCTCCCAGACATCGGCGCGGCCGAAGGCGAAGCCGAAGGTCTCGAAACCGGCCGACTCCAGCGCGACGTTGCCGGCGAACACCAGCAGGTCGGCCCACGAGAGCTTGTTGCCGTACTTCTGCTTGACCGGCCACAACAGGCGGCGGGCCTTGTCGAGGTTGGCGTTGTCGGGCCAGCTGTTCAGCGGCGCGAACCGCTGCATGCCCTGCCCGGCGCCACCGCGGCCGTCGTAGATGCGGTAGGTGCCCGCGGCGTGCCAGCTCATCCGGATGAACAGGCCGGCGTAGCTGCCGTAGTCGGCGGGCCACCAGTCCTGCGACGTGGTCATCAGCGTGAGCACGTCGGCCTTGAGCTGGTCGGCGTCGAGCTTGGCGAATTCCTCGGAATAGTCGAAGTCCGGGCCGAACGGGTTGGAGCGCGACGAATGCGCATGCAGCTTCGAGACGTCGACCTGCTCGGGCCACCAGTCCTGGTTGGTCAGGGGAGCGTGCGCCTTGGGAGTGGGCGAGTCGATTACCGGATTCTCGCTATCGGACACTGTGTTTCCCTTCCATATCGGAGAACATCATGTTGGTGATGGGCTGTGATCACTGACGTGATCAGGAACTTCTAGCGTCGGGAACATCGGCGCAGTCGGGGCACAGGCCCCAGTAGATGACCTCGGCTTCATCGATGGCAAAACCGTTGTCATCCAACGCATTGAGGCACGGAGCATCGCCGACGGCACAGTCGACATCGGCGATCACCCCGCAGGAGCGGCACACCACATGGTGGTGGTTGTCATTGACGCGGGATTCATAACGCGCCACCGACCCGGACGGCTGTATCCGGCGCAGGAGACCCACTGCGGTGAGCGCGTTGAGGACGTCGTAGACCGCCTGCCGGGACACCTCGGGCAGTGCGGTGCGCACGGCGCCGAAGATGGACTCGGTATCGGCGTGGGGATGTTCTTGTACGGCCTCCAGAACCGCGACCCGGGGCCGGGTGACACGGAGATCAGCTGCACGCAACTGATCCGCGAAGTCCGCCGTCGAGGTCACAACAGCACCCTACGGCTTTTCTGGATTGAGTCAAGAGTTGACGGGAAATTGCTGGCCACGCCGTGCGGCGGATAGCGTGATCACCTCGTGAGGACCCTGATCGACTTCGACGACGCGCCCATCTTCACCATCCCCGCCGAGGCCGGTCCTCGGGCGCAGGCACGTGAGGGCATGCTCATCGAGGGACCACAGGGATGGGGCGAGTTCAGTCCGCCCGCCGACGCCGGTCCCGAGGCCGACACGCGGTGGTTGACCGCCGCGGTCGAAGCCGGCACGGTCGGCTGGCCCGATCCGGTCCGCGGGCGGGTGCCGGTGGCCGTCGCCGTGCCCGCCGTGAGCGTCCACGACGCGCACCGCATCGTCGGTCGGTCCGGCTGCGCCGCCGCCGACGTGACCGTCGGCGACGGCAGTGATCTGGAGGGCGACCTCGTCCGGGTGCGCGCCGTTCGTGAGGCCCTTGGCCCGCGCGGTGCGGTGCGGTGTCACGCCATGGGCCGCTGGGACACCGAGACCGCGGTGCGGGCGATCGCTGCGCTCGACGAGGCTGCGGGCGGCCTCGAATTCCTCCGGCAACCATGCTCCGCGGTCGGCGACAATGCCGCCGTCCGCCGGCGGGTGGACGTGCCGATCGCGCTGGACGGGTGGTCACTCGACCCGGCTTCGTGGGTGCGGGAGCCGCGCGAGGTTGCCGACATCGTGGTGGTGACCGTCGGTCCGCTCGGTGGTGTCCGCCGGGCCATGCGTGTCGCCGAGACCAGCGGACTGCCTTGTGTCGTGGCCTCATCGGGGCACACCAGCGTGGGTCTCGCCGGCGGACTGGCCCTGGCCGGCGCCCTACCGGAGCTACCGTTCGCCGTCGCGACCGTGATGCCCCTGACCGGTGACGTGGTGAGCCCCGCTCGGTCACTGGTCGCCACCGACGGTCACCTGCCGGTGTCGCCGATGCCACCCGCGCCGGACGCCGACCTGCTGGCGGAATTCACCGCCGCCGACCCCGTCACCGTGGCCCGCTGGCGCGACCGGCTGCGGGTGGCGGTGCACCGGCTGGACTGACGGCCGTCAGGGCGTGGCGCCGGCGTGGCGGGTGTAGCGCTGGACGAAGCGCCGCAACACCGTCGGCGCGTGCAGGACGTCATGCCGGCGCGCAGCGGATTTGAGCGATTCGGCGGTCTCCGGTGCGAAGTAGCCGTAGTTCTTGTAGACGTCGATGCGGGTGCACAGGCCGTCGAGATCCAACTCGGGATGGAACTGCGTCGCATAGGTGTTGGTGCCCACCCGGAACGCCTGAACGGGGCAGTCGTGCGACCACGCGAGAGTCTGCACGCCCGGCGGCAGGGTCGTCGCCCCCTCCTTGTGTCCGCCGTAGGCGTCGAACACCTCGGGCAGACCGGCGAACAGCGGGTCGGCGCGACCGGCATCGGTGAGCCTGACGGTGACGGCACCCACCGGTTCGCTGTAGGTGCGGTCGATCGTGGCCCCGATCACCGAGCCGAGGGTGCCGACGCCGTAACAGCAGCCGAGGAACGGGTAGTCCTGGTCGACGATCCGGCGCAGCAGGCCCGTCAGTTCTGTTTCCACCCGCTGCTGTGTCGCGGTCTTCGATGCCTGCTCGTCACTGACGTTGTACGGGCCACCCCCGAGGATGATGCCCGACCAGGCATCCAGATCGATCGGCCCGAGCGGTTCGTGGGTCAGGCGAATACGGTGCAGCCGTTGAGTGCTCAGCCCGCCGAGCCGCATCGTCGCCGCGTACTCCTCGTCGGCCGCCTCGTCCTCGGCGCGGATCGACAGCAACAGGAAAGGTATGTCGCCCATTGATCAGCCTTCCCGCACCAGGTCGGCGGCTGCCACCCTGGCCCCCAGATAGGGCCGGGACAGCCACAGCGCGGTCACCACCACGACAATCAGAACGTACACCGGCAGGAGATGTTCGAAATGCGTGTAGCCGATGCTGAAATGGATCACCAGCACCGGAAGCGTGCCTGCCGCGCACCCCGACAACAGCGCCCACCACACCCAGCGCTGGCCGCGGCGCCAACCCCACATGCTGATCAGCAACACCGCGAGACCGGATCCCATGAGCGCGCCGCCGAACCCCGCGCGGTCATGCGCGATGAACGTCAGCAGGTTGGGCTCGGCATACAGTCGGGGAGTGGCCGCCGAACCACCGAGGAACGACACGTCGGTCGGCACGAAGACGGTGGTCAGCCCGACGGTCGAAATGACCGCTCCCGCAACGAACAACCCGCCGCCGACGCCGATCATGAGCAGCTGGCCCCACAGTGCGCGGCGGCGTTCGGCTTCCGGTCCCGACGGAATGTGTGACCAGTGCGGCGTCGCCGGCCTGCGCCACACCGCGAGTACGAACATCGGGAACAGCACGATGACCACCAGGGTGTGCAGCGGCTCCACGAATCCGGTCACGAGGAAATAGAACAGCGTCAAGAAGCTGAACAGCCCGGAGATCAGCAACGCCGTACGCGCCCAGCCGTAGCCACGCCGGATCCCACCGACGGCCAGGCCGATGTAGAGCACACCGATGCCGATCATGTTGCCCGCCATGGTCAGCCGATCGTGGATGAGGAAACCGACCAGGTGATGGTTGACGCTGTGCAGGTCGTTCACCGACGCACCGAGGTAGTCGCGGTCGTACCACAGCAGCACCGGGCCCAGCGCGATCGCGGCGGCGCCGAGACCCGCCACCACCATGCCGACGCCGACCAGCAGACCCCAGAACCATGCGGGCCACCTCCGCGGATTCATGCCGAGATCTGCGAACTGCTGCGGCGGCGTGGTCGGTGTGCCGGCCTCGTAGACGCGGTTGAACCAGCCCGGTCCGGCGTCGATCAGCACCGCAGGTGTGACCAGCACCGTCGACCGAGAGTCGGTCAGTACGTCCACGGCATGGTCGACATCCGGGTCGGACAGGCGTACCAGGTCGGCGCCGGGGCCTACCGTCACCTCGTCGACAAAACCCGAAATCGCCTCCGCGACAGTCTGATCAGTGGCATACGCAATCACGCGGCACGACCTGTCCGCGGTGGCCAGGCGGAGCGCCGCGACGTCACCGGGGCCCACCGGCCCGATCTCGACGAGGCTGGCACCCTGTACCGGCAACACGGCGACGGCCTCTCGCGCGATCGACGGTGGGACGGTGGCGCCGAGCCGGCCCTGCAGCTGCGGGGGAGGCGGCGTGTGGTCGAAGACCGCCGGGATCCAGCGCCGCCCACCCGCTTTCGTCACCAGGACCGCCAGCATCCGCAGCGCCAGGATGCGCGTCCGGCGCTCACCGAGGAGGCTCGACGCGATCGGACTCAGCGGGTGATACGTCCAATCGGGCACCGGCTCTCCTCTCTAGCTCGCCAGCAATTCTCCCACGCCCATCGACGTGTCCGGCGCACCAAGACGGCTACACCGGCCAGGACTCCCGCCGGAACGCGGCGTCGAAGAACATCCACTCGTACCGCGAGGTGGTCACGAAATGGGCGCGCGCCGCGGCTTCGGCCACATCGGTGAGAGTGGTGCCCACCCGGTCGGTCAGGGCCAGGACCTCGGCGACGGTGGCCGCGAATTCCTCACCGCCGTAACTGCTGATCCACGCCTGGTACCGGGGATCGGGGGACCCGCGGTGCGCGAGTTCGGCGCCGACGCTGGCGTAGATCCAGTAACAGGGCAGAACTGCCGCCAAGCCGTCGGCGAACCCGCCGCCGTAGCAGGTGGCCAGCAGATAACTGGTGTAAGCCCTGGTGGTGGGCGCCACGGGCGCGTTGTCGACGGCGCTCGCGTCGAGACCGAGCTGGGGCAGCAGCGTGCCGTGCAGCTCGAGTTCGACGTCGAACACCTCGGCGGCGTGTCGGGAGAACATCGCGGTGACGGCCGGTTCTGGTGCCTTCGCGCCGACGATCGCCAGTGCCCGGGAGTAGTCACGAAGGTAATGCACATCCTGGGCGACGTAGTGCGCGAACACATCCGCATCCAGGCTGCCGTCGGTGAGTCCCGTGACGAACGGATGGTCGAGGATGGCGGCGTAGATCACCTCGATCTCGTGCCACAACCGGGCCGACCAGCCCGCGCCCCGCGGCTGCGGCGCGTTCACCGCCGTCCGCCCGTCAGCGTGGCTTCATCGTGAGCGGCAACCCGGACGACGTCACCCACCCGGATGGTTCCGGAGGTGAGCAGCCGGCACACCGATCCGGCCCGGCGGCGCAGTGCGGCGGCGGCGCCCGGTCCGATCTCGTCGTCGAGCAGCCGGCACGGCGCGGCGACCCGCACCACCTCGAGTTCCACGTCGCCCACCCGCAGTCGGGTGCCGGGTGTGGTCGGGATGTCGCCGGCGTCGACCGTGAGGTTGCGCCGGGTGTCGCCGGGGTCGAAGGTATGGCCCAGGTCTGCGGCGGCCAGGTCGAGCATCTCCTGCGACTGTATGGTGACGTGCCGGTGCCGAGTGCCGTGATAACGGTCGCCGACCAGCCCTTTTCCCGCTTCGGCCAGGACGGCGCCGACGGCCCGTGCGGGCAAGCGGGTACCTGGCGCGATGTGGATTGCCGCCACTTTCACGGCCCCGAGCTTACGGGTGCGCGCCTTAGCGCAGGTCGGGGCGACCACCCTGCGGTCCGGCGGCCTGTGCAGCCTTGGCAGACTGTGCCCATGGCACAGATAACCCTGCGTGGAAATCCCATCAACACCGTCGGCGACCTGCCCGCCACCGGCTCGCCGGCACCCGCCTTCACCCTGACCGGAACCGATCTCGGTCAGCTCAGCAGTGCGGCGTACGACGCGAAGCCGGTGCTGCTGAACATCTTTCCGTCCGTCGACACCCCGGTGTGCGCCACCAGCGTGCGCACCTTCAATGAGCGCGCGGCCGGCAGTGGCGTCACGGTGCTGTGCGTGTCGAACGACCTGCCGTTCGCGCAGAAGCGCTTCTGCGGCGCGGAGGGTATCGAGAACGTCACCACCGCATCGGGGTTCCGCGACAGCTTCGGCGACGACTACGGCGTCACGATCGCCGATGGCCCCATGGCCGGCCTGCTGGCGCGGTCCGTGGTGGTGATCGGCGCCGACGGCAACGTGGTCTATTCGGAGCTGGTGCCCGAGATCGCGCAGGAACCCGACTACGACGCGGCGCTGGCGGCGTTGAACACCTCGGCTTAGCTCGTCCTCGGGCCGCGCGCCCATCGGCTGTCACCGTTCGGTCACGGTCCGGCATCTGATTGACCTTGCAGGACTCTGCAATTGGATCGATCGGCACACTTGTAGTTGAGTGTTGATGTCGTGACTGCTGCCCTGCGGTGGCAGCCGATCGTGTTTGCGCTGAGAACGAAGGAAGTTGAAGTCGGATGAAACGCTTGTGCGCCGTGGTGGTCAGCATCGCTGCGGTGGTGCCGTTGCTGGTGTTCACGCCGGGTAGTGCCCTCGCCTACACCAGGACCGCGCAGAACCAGCGCGCGGTCGACGCCGTCATCGCGCGAGCCATGTCGCAGCGCGGTGTGCCGTTCACCTACGGTGGCGGTGACGTCAACGGCCCGAGCCGAGGTGTCGCCCGTGCCGTCACGAGTGCACCCGACACCGCGACCGGTCTGTCGGCCGCACCGCTGCCCAACCCCGCGGCCGGGTTGCCCGGTTTCACGGCGGTGTCGCCGTCGGCGTCGTCCGCCGCCACGGCCGTCGTCCCGGACGCCGCCGCCGCGCAGCCGCCCAGCGATGTCGTCGGGTTCGACGCCTCGGGGCTGATGGTCTATGCGTATGCCGGTGTCGGCGTGAAACTGCCACGGTCATCCGGGGAGCAGTACAAGGCCGGCCTGAAGGTCACCCCCGACCAGGCGCTGCCCGGCGACCTGCTGTTCTACGGTCCCGACGGCACCCAGAGCGTGGCGCTGTTCACCGGTAACGGTCAGATGGTCGAGACCACCGACACCGGCGTGGCCGTGTCATCGGTCCGGACTGCCGACATGGCTCCGTATCTGGTCCGCATCATCGCGTGAGGCGTGCTGCCGTCGGGGCAACGGTAAGCCCATAGACTGACCGCTGTGGGGATTCTGATTGGTTTCGCGCCGTGGATCGTCTACTGGATCCTGGTGGGCAACGTCCCGTTCCTGACCGCAGTGCTGGTGGCACTCGGCGTCGCGATCGCGGCGTTCGTGATCGGCCGCGCCACCGGCGGTCCGGGCCGCACTCTCGAAATCGGCTCGCTCGGAACGTTTGTCGTCCTGACGGTACTGACATTCGTTGCCAGCCAAGGGTTTATGGAACGCTGGATACAGCCGCTGAGCAGTGCCGGGATCTTTCTGGTGGCGCTCGTCGGCGCACTCGTCGGCAAGCCGTTCGTCCGCGAGTTCGCCGCCGCCGAGCAGCCAGCCGCAGTGGTGCAGACGGAATTGTTCAACCGCATCACAACTCTGCTGACCTGGATCTGGATCGCTGCGTTCGCCGGGATGACGATCTCGTCAGCGATCCCGCCGATCGTGCAGGGTGATGCCACCATCCTCGACACCAGGACGCCGCTGTCGTTCATGTGCTACTGGGTGATCCCGTTCGCACTGCTGGCGCTCGCGGCGCTCGCCTCGCGCGTGCTCCCGGACCGGATGACGCAGGGCATCAACGATCTCGCGCGCAAGAGCACGTTCGTCGCCTACAGCGAGGCGGCCATCGACGAGCTGTACTACCTCGCTCAGGAGCACGCCAACCGCCAGGTGGGTCCGGGTCAGGAGGCCTACGCCGTGAAGGTCGGCGGTGCGGGCACGCCGCTGACGGGCGACGAGTCGCGGAACTCCTGGCCGATGACCTACAAGGTCCGCGAGCGTTAGCCCTCTCGTGGCAATAGCGAGATCTTCTGCCAGATCTTGTTGGACAGTTCCGTCGTCAGTGTCTCGATGTAGGAGATCGTTTCGAGCACCACGCCGTCGGCGCTGTGCTCGGCGCACAGGGCCGCGGTCTTTGCCGTCAGGCTCAGCATCTCCGAGCAGTAGCTGAGGTAATGGTGCAGCTGTTCGGCGTCCAGCCCGTGGCGGACACTCTGTTCGGTCGGTGTGTAGCTCGCACTGACCTGCTCGGGATCCTTGGACAGCTGATGCATGTCGATGACGTGCGCCAGCGAGCGCAGCCGGTGCAACAGTCGCAACAGGGTCCGGCGCTCCAGCCGTTCGGGGAACGCCCACAGAAACACCACCGCGAGTGCGGCGAACACCAGGTCGTTGATCACACTTTCGACCAGCGGCACCCAGTCGGCGGTCTGCGCAAGGCCCTGCGTCACGGCGGTGCGCAGGCTGAAGGCCAGGGCCACCACCGTGGCCGCGACGATGGTGATACCGGTGGCGCGGGCCACGTAGGTGGTGCGGGCCAGCCGGGCCCGGGACTGGGCGGCCTCGGTCTGCACCAACTCCACGAGATGACCGAGATCGCGCGCGGCCTTGGTCAGGCCCCGCTCGCCGAAGCGCGCGAAGATACGGCGTTCCAGCTGGCCCACCGTGGATCCGACGTGATCGGCGACCAGCTGGACCTCGTCACCCGCCGGGCTCGTCGTGGCCACATCTGAGAATGTAAGGCTTATTGGCGGCCGAGCCGGTGCCGACAGGCCACACCACGCCGTGTCTGTTCCCGGGCGTCTGCCTATCCTCGAACGAGTGGAGCCCCGGGACTTGCGAGTAGGAGATGCCGACCGCGAACACGTCGCCGGCCTGTTGCAGCGCGCGGTCGGCGAAGGAATGCTGACCCTCGACGAGTTCAGCGACCGCATGGACATCGCGATGGCGGCCAGAACCCGCGGCGACCTCGAACCGGTGCTGGCCGATCTGCCCGATATGCGGCTGAACCCGGCGCAGCGTCATGCCCCACCGCCGTCGGTGGCCGCGCCGCTGCCGATCTCGGTGACGATGTCTTCGGTGCGCCGGTCAGGGCACTGGCATGTACCCGACCGGATCACCCTGAAATCGCGCTTCTCCGACGTGACGCTCGATTTCACGCAGGCTGACGTCCGGTCGCCGGTGCTCACCATCGACGTCGACGACATCTGCAGTGGCACCGACATCATCCTGCCCGACGATTTCACCGCCGACATCAATGCGCTGAACTGCCTGGGCGGCAGCGCCACCTGCCGCGCGACCACGTCTCCGCCGACCGGCCGAGTGCATGTCGTGATCCGTGGCAGGGTGCGCTTCGGCGCACTGACCGTCAAGCATCCGTTCGCGAGTCGGCTGCGCAGGATGTGGGGCGGGCAATGAACGCGCCGACCGGTGCGCCGCAACTGTTCCGGCCGCACCCGGCGCTGGCGGAAGCCATCGATTTCTTCGGCTACTGGGCACACGGGGCGGGCGCGCCGCATCAGAGCCGGGCACTGCCGCGCGGCGCGGCCACCGTCATCATCGACGTCGGCGGCCGCCCCCGCATCGACTTCTTCGCCGGGGACGGCCGCACGCGGCTCGACGTCCCGGCCGCATTCATCGCGGGGGCGGGCACCGCGACCTACGTGACGCACATGGCCGCCGCGCAGACGGTGGTGACCGTCCACTTCAAACCCGCGGGCGCCGGGAGGTTCGCCGGTATCGCACCCGGCGAGCTGGAAAACGCCTGCGTCGGTCTCGACGCAGTCTGGGGTGCCGCAGGCACCCGACTGCACGAGCGGCTGGTCGACACCCCGATGGCGTCCGACCGGATCGCGGTGCTGCAGTCGTTCCTGCTGCGCCGCATGCGCGTCGGCGGACCGACAACCCGCCCCGACGTCACCGCCGGTCTGCACGCCATCGAGCACAACCCCTCCGTACGCGTCGCGGAGATCGGTGCGGCGCTGGGGCTTTCGCCCAAACTGCTGACGAGGTCCTTCCGCTCCGAGGTGGGGCTGGCACCCAAGGCCTACCTGCGGGTCCGTCGACTGCAGGCAGCGCTCGGCCGGCTCGACGCGGGCGCGGCGAACGGCGCGGCGATCGCAGCCGACCTCGGCTACTTCGACCAGGCGCATTTCACCCGCGAGTTCCGGTCGTTCACGGCGCTGACTCCGACGCAGTATCTCGGGCTGCGGTCCTGGCTCCCCAGTCACGTCGAACTCGCCTGATCCGTTCGGGCCGAAATATCCAAGCCCCGGCCCGGCTGACGGGATCATGATGGCGTCATGAACCGTGCCCAACAGGCAGTCGCGAGCACCGGCCTGCTCGTCGCCGCCATTCGCGCCAGAGAGTCCACCCGACCCCAGCGTCTGTTCACCGACCCCTTCGCGGAGCGACTCGCCGGCCCGGCGGGCCGCCGCCTGCTCGATGACGCGCTCGCGACCAGCGGCGAACCGGCAACACTGCAGATCGTCGTCCGCACCCGGTACTGGGACGACGCACTGCTGGCCGCGGCCGAGGACGTCAAACAGGTCGTCATCCTGGCGGCCGGGATGGACGCCCGCGCCTACCGTCTGGCCTGGCCCGAGGACACCACGGTGTTCGAGCTGGACCAGCCTGACGTGATCGCCAACAAGACGGAATTGCTCGCCACCGACACACCGCGCTGCCGCCGAGTCGCCATCGGGGTCGACCTCGCCGACGACTGGCCGGCCGCGCTGACCGCCGCCGGGTTCGACACCGCCGCGCCCGCGGTGTGGTTGATCGAAGGGCTGCTGCAGTATCTCGACGAAACCGCGGTGCGCACCCTGTTCGCCCGGATCGACCGCCTGTCGGCGCGTGGTTCGGTGCTGCTGTACGACATCGTGGGCAAGGCGCTGCTCGAGTCGGAGTTCATGGCTCCGCTGCTGCGGGCCATGGCCGATCAGGGGTCGCCCTGGTTGTTCGGCACAGACGATCCGGGCGAACTGGCCGAAGATCTCGGCTGGACTGCGACGGTCACCGATATCGCCGAACCCGGTAATCGATGGAACAGGTGGTTCGCTCCGGCCGCGCCCAGCGGCGTGGCCGGGGCCCCGCGCGGCTACTTTGTCTCGGCGAGCCGGTGATCGAAGTCACAGCATCGGGCTGTAATACGTTGAGCGACAGACCAACCCAATGGCCGAACGCCGTTGCCTAGACTGGCGGCATGGTTCGCGGATCGGTGCGCAACGACACGGGGGGCAAGGGCCTGCTGCAGATCGAGGACTGCCTGGACGGCGCCAGCGGCATCGCCCTGCCGCCCGACACCACACTGATCTCGCTGATCGACCGCAACATCGCGAACGTCGGTGACGCCGTCGCATACCGCTACCTGGACTACAGTCGCGCGGCCGACGGGCAGACATCCGAACTGACCTGGAGCGAGCTGGGCGTGCGCCTCCGCGCGGTCGCCGGCCGTGTGCAACGCGTCGCGGCGGCCGGGGACCGGGTCGCCATCCTGGCGCCGCAGGGCCTCGACTACATCGTCGGTTTCTTCGCGGCGATCAAGGCGGGCACCGTCGCCGTGCCGCTGTTCGCGCCGGAACTCCCAGGACACGCCCAACGCCTCGAGACTGCGCTCGGTGACGCGCGGCCGTCCGTCGTGATCACCACCCGCGCGGCCGTCGAGATCGTCCGCGACTTCCTGCGCGGCTCGGCTGCCGGCCTCACACCCGACGTCATCGTCACCGACGATATCGACGATGCCGAGGGTGAGCAGTTCGGCCCCGTGGTGCTCGCCGCCGACGATGTGTCCCATCTGCAGTACACGTCGGGTTCGACCAGGCCGCCGATCGGCGTCGAGATCACCCACCGCGCGGTTGGGGTCAATCTGTTGCAGATGATCCTGTCGATCGATCTCCTGGACCGAAACACGCACGGCGTCAGCTGGTTACCGCTGTATCACGATATGGGACTGTCGATGATCGGCTTTCCCGCGGTGTACGGCGGGCATTCCACACTGATGTCGCCCACGGCGTTCCTGCGCCGCCCGCAACGCTGGATCGACGCGCTGTCCGCGGTGTCACTCGACGGTCGGGTGGTCACCGCGGCACCGAACTTCGCCTACGAGTGGACGGCATCACGCGGCGTGCCGGATCCTTCTGTGCGGCCCCGTCCCGACCTGAGCAATGTCGTGATGATCATCGGATCGGAACCCGTCAGCATCGATGCGATCACGGCGTTCGGCGCCGCGTTCGCCCCGTTCGGGTTACGGCCGACGGCCATCAAACCCTCCTACGGTATCGCCGAGGCGACGCTGTTCGTCTCCACCATCGCGCCGTCGGCACAGCCGACCGTGATCCATGTCGACCGGCAGCGGTTGGCGGCGGGGGAGGCCGTCCCGGTCCCGGCGGGATCGCAGGACGCGGTGGCGCAGGTGGCCTGCGGTCAGGTCGCCCGCAGCCAATGGTGCGTGATCGTCGAGCCGTCGACCGGTGATGAGGTGCCCGACGGTCGGGTCGGCGAGATCTGGTTGCAGGGCGCCAACATCGGGCGGGGTTATTTCGGCAGGCCCGAGGAGACCCGTGCGGCGTTCGGGGCGCGACTGCACTCGACGCTCGGCGCGGGAAGCCATGCGTCTGGGTCGGCGCCCGCCGGAACATGGCTCCGCACCGGCGATTCGGGGTTCTATCTCGACGGTGAACTCTACGTCACGGGCCGGCTGGCGGATCTGATCACCATCGCCGGCGTGAACCACTATCCGCAGGATGTCGAGTCCACCGTCGCCGACGCCTCGGCGTTGGTGCGACGTGGCTATGTCGCGGCGTTCTCGGCGGGCGACGCTGGTCTGGTGATCGTCGCCGAGCGCGCCGCGGGTACCGCCAGGGTCGATCCGCGGCCGGAAATCGACGCGATCCGAAGCGCGGTGGCCCGTCGCCACCACGGCCTGACCGTTGCCGACATCGCCGTGGTGCCCGCCGGTGCGATACCGCGGACCACCAGCGGGAAATTGGCCAGGCGGGCCTGCCGGGCTGAGTACCTGGCCGGCACCCTTGGCGCACGCTGACCGAGACCGCCCGGCGTCACGGTCCTTCGTTGGGGATGCGCAGTACCTGTCCGGCCCGCACCAGATCGGGGTCGGTGATCCGGTCCCGATTGGCGATGAACAGCCGTGGCCAGAGCGATCCGTCACCGTAGAGCTGTTCGGCGACGGTGAACAGGGTGTCGCCGGCCTGAACCCGGTAGGTGGAGAAACCGCCGTGCGCCGACCCGGTCAGCGCACGGGCGAATGTCAGCGGTACCGTGACCCGAAAATCGTTCTCGGGCAAGCCACTCGGATTGTCGGCATCGACGCGCAGGATGCCCTCCGCCGTGGCGGGCGTCCCGTAGGTGACCGGGAATTCATAGAGCGTGTAACCCGATCCGGCCCCGGGCACGGACATCGGTGCGATCTTGGCCAGGACGGTGCCGTTGCGGTCGGTCAGTGTCGCGGTCCCCACAACGCCTTCGAACGAGCCGGCGAAACCGCACAGCATGAACCCGTCTCCGACGATGTCGAACGGCCGTGGCTGGCGTATCTCGAGGCGTGGAAAATCTGACACGGCGGTTCCCTTCGCAAACCCAGAATTGATCCTCGATCAGAATCGGTCACCGACCGGGCCGGCGCCCGCGTAGTGCGCTACTCGACCGGCTCGGCTGCACGCCTGTCAGCCCAGGTGCGGTTCGAGTTCGGCGACCAGCTTCGCCTTGCCGCCGAAACCGATGATGCGGTGGATCTCGGCACCGTCTTTGAACAGGATCATCGCCGGAATGCCACGGAAGTCGAATCTCTCCCAGATGCCGTCGAACTGGTCGACATCGATCTTGCGCACCACCAGCCGCCCCTCCCACTGCTGCGCGAGTCCGGCGAGGACCGGCGTGACCATGCGGCACGGGCCGCACCACTCGGCCCAGAAGTCAACCAGAAGCGGTATGCCGGTGGAGCTTTCGGTGGCGATGTCGTCGGGAGTGATCGCCCTCAGCTGTTCACGGGCCGTGAGGTACGCGCGTTGTTCTTCGGCCTCCTGGGCCAGCACCTGCGCACTCACGGCTTCGCCTTCGGCGCGTGCCCAGGCGGTGAACTCGTCATACCGTGGCCCCGGGGCGGCACGCTCGCCGCACTCGTGGCGGAGGGTTTCGAGCAGGTTCTGCAACGCCTCGCCGAGTGCGGGACCGGTGCCGGTCAGTCCGAATGCGCGCGCGGTCACGGCGTCCACGCCGTGGTCGATCTCGACGCCACGGAAGGGCGCCACGGTGTACTGCTCGTCGTCGCTCACGCACCACCGGACGGTGAGTGCTTCGACCCGCTTGCGTTCGCGCGCCGCCACTTCAGTCTCGGGGACTCGAACACCGTGCCGGCGAACGTATTCCATCAGCGGGGCGTAGGCGGTGGGCCCGGCGTCACCCACCTGTCGGCGCAACTCGGCCATCACGGCGTCGTACACCTCGGCGGCACTGCCACCGGCCACCTGGATGTCGAACTCCGGCCAGTGACCGGTGACGGTGCCACCGTGCTCCTCGACGTCCACGGCCTCGAAGAGCGTGACGTCGTACACACCATCGCCGGCCACATCGAAGGTGAAAACATGATCGCGTTCCATGCCGCCCCCAGCATCGTCTCTGCGCCGTCCAAGCTATCAGCGACGACGGGGAACGGTCACACGATTTACCGTCAGGTCAGACCGCTGCCCAGCCACCGTCGACACCGAGGATCACACCGTGGATGTTGGCGGCATCGTCACCGGCGAGGAACGCCACCGCGGCAGCGACTTCGGCCGGAGTGCTCATCCGGCGCGACGGGATACGGGCCAGCATCGGGGCGACGTGGTCGGCGAACTCCACCTGGCGCTCGGTCGCGATCGGGCCCGGCGCCACCGCGTTGACGCGCACCCCGTGCGGGCCGTACTCGTCTGCCCAGGATTTGGTGAACGAACCGATGACGGCCTTGGTCCCCGAATAGACGGCCGAGCCGGCAGCGCCGCGCAACCCGGTGATCGAGCCGATGTTCACGATGGCGCCACCACCACCCCGAACCATCTGCGGAGCGATCACTCCGGTCAACAGAAACGGTGCGAATACGTTGACGGCGAACGCGTCGGCCAGGACCTGCTCGGTGATATCGGCTGTCGGGGTCGGCATCAGCAGGGTGGCGGCATTGTTCACCAGGACGTCGATGCGGCCACCGGCCGCGTCGGTGGCCACCGCGGCGACGCGGCGGATCTCCGCTTCGCCGCGGGCGAGGTCGGCGGTGACGAACACCGCCGTGCCGCCGGCGGATTCGATGTCGTCGACCACCGCCTGACCGCGAGCGGCGTCGCGGCCGCTGATGACGACGGCGGCACCGGCGGCGGCGAACATCGCGGCGATGGCGACACCGAGGCCGCCGGTCGACCCGGTGATGAGAGCTGTGCGGCCTGAGAACGGCGTACTGTTTGGACTCATGGGTCCACATGTTGCGCCGATCAAAATGGACTTACAAGTCCAGAAACTGACAGCCAAGGGGCAGGCCACCCGGCAACGCATCATCGAGGGTGCCGCCACGGAGATCCGCGCCCGTGGGGTGGCGCTGACCACGCTCGAGGACATCATGGCCCGCACGCACACCTCGAAGAGTCAGCTGTTCCACTATTTTCCCGACGGTAAGGACCAGTTGCTGTTGGCGGTGGCCGTCCACGAGTCGCAGATGGTGATCGACGATCAGCAACCGCACCTGGGCACCTTGACGTCGTGGGAGGCGTGGCGGCGCTGGCGCGGTGTCGTCGTCGAACGCTACCGGCGTCAGGGGCAGCACTGTCCGATCGCGGTACTGATGTCCGAGATCGGTCGCACCACACCGGGGGCGCAGGCCGTCACCGCCGAACTGATCACCAAGTGGCACAGTGCAATCGCCGACGGGATCCGCGCCATGCAAGAGCGAGGCAAGATCGCGGGCGCCGTCGACGCCGACCGTAGTGCCGCCGCACTGCTGGCCGGCATCCAGGGTGGGGTCGGCATCATGCTCGCCACCGGTGATCTGACCTATCTGGAGGCCGCCCTCGACGAGGGTATCGCGGCGCTGCGCGCGGGGACGCCCTGATCAGCCGGTGGGGATCAGGCCCAGCAGGCTGAACATCAGCGCCAGACCCGGCAGCAGGTTGGTGGCGCTGTGCGCGGCGATACTGGCGACCAGGCTGCCCGAATACAGCCGCGCCAGCGCGACCGGGACGGCCACGACGAGGAGCAGCGGGAAGCGGCTCAGCTCGAGATGCGCGGCGGCGAACACCACTGTGCTCACGGCGAACGCGACCCACCGTCCCCACCGCCATTCGATCGCGTTCCACAACAGCCCGCGGTAGATCACTTCCTCGAAGATCGGCGCCACGACGACCACGAGCACCAAGACGGCGACCGCCCAGATCCACGTGGTCCTCACACCGCCGAACACCTGCCCCGCGGCCGACGTCGCGCCCTCACCCATGACGCGGAGATAGATCAGCGACGCAGGCAACGTGATGACCAGCCCGCCGAAGCCGAACAGGAACCCGAGCCCGAGTGCGCGCCACGACCATCGCAGGTTGAGATCGATGCGCGGCCCGTTACCCCGCAGCCTGGTGATGACGACGGCCAACAGTGCTGCGGTGGCGGTGGGCACCGCGACCGCCACCGCCAGCACCGGCGCCGGCGGGCGGCCGTGCGTGAGCCGCAGGACCGCCCACGACACTGCCAGCGACACAACCAGATACGTCGCCTCGACCACCACGAACGCGACCAGGCCCCAGCGGTGGGGGCGCGTGGTCGCAGGCACGGGCGGCACGGTGCCCGTTTCTGACTCCACGTGTGCGACGCTACTGCACCGCACATCCCCTATCAGGCGCCCACGTACGCCGCCAGGTGCTCGCCGGTCAACGTGGTGCGGTGGGCCACCAGATCGGCGGGTGTGCCTTCGAAGACGATCCGGCCGCCGTCGTGGCCGGCGCCGGGCCCCAGGTCGATGAGCCAGTCCGCGTGCGCCATCACGGCCTGGTGGTGCTCGATGACGATCACGGATTTACCGGAGTCGACGATTCGGTCCAACAGTGCGAGTAGCTGTTCGACGTCGGCCAGATGCAGTCCCGACGTCGGTTCGTCGAGGATCAGCACCCCACCCCGCTCACCCAGGTGTGTCGCGAGCTTGAGCCGTTGCCGTTCACCGCCAGAGAGCGTGGTCAGCGGTTGTCCCAGCGTGAGATACCCGAGTCCGACGTCGGCCAGGCGGTCGAGGATCTTCCGCGCGGCGGGGACGCCGGCCGGCCCGTCGCCGAAGAACTCCAGCGCCTCGGCGACCGGCATGGCGAGCACCTCGCTGATGTCCTTCCCGCGGCCCGAATCATCGGTGTCACCCAGCGTGTACTCCAGTACCGACGAGTCGAACCGCCTGCCCTCGCACTCCTCGCAGCGGGACTCGACTGTTGCCATGATGCCCAGTTCGGTGTAGATCACGCCGGCCCCGTTGCAGGTGGGACAGGCGCCCTCCGAATTGGCGCTGAACAGCGCGGGTTTGACGCCGTTGGCCTTCGCGAACGCCTTACGGATGGGATCGAGCAGTCCGGTGTAGGTGGCCGGGTTGCTGCGTCGCGACCCCCGGATCGGGCTCTGGTCGACGGCCACGACGCCGTCTCGGCCGGCGACCGACCCGTGGATCAGCGAACTCTTGCCCGAACCCGCAACGCCGGTCACCACCACCAGCACGCCCAGCGGAATGTCGACGTCCACCCTCTGCAGGTTGTGGGTGTCGGCGCCGCGCACCGCCAGGGTCTCGGCGGATTCGCGAACCGCGTCTTTCAACGAGGCCCGGTCATCGAGATGACGGCCGGTCAGGGTGCCGCCGGCCCGTAGCTGGTCGAGGGTGCCCTCGAACACCACCTCGCCGCCGGCGCTGCCGGCACCGGGGCCGAGGTCGACGATGTGGTCGGCGATCGCGATGGCCTCGGGTTTGTGTTCGACCACCAGCACGGTGTTGCCCTTGTCGCGCAGCCGCAGCAGCAGGTCGTTCATCCGCGCGATGTCGTGCGGATGCAGTCCGATGGTCGGTTCGTCGAAGACGTAGGTGACATCGGTCAGCGGTGAGCCCAGGTGCCGGATCATCTTGACGCGCTGGGCCTCCCCGCCGGACAGGGTGCCGGACGGCCGGTTCAGCGACAGATAACCCAGCCCGATCTCCACGAATGAATCCAGGGTGTGCCGCAACGACGCCAGCAGCGGGGCCACCGTGGGTTCGTCATGCCCCTTGACCCATTCGGCCAGATCGGTGATCTGCATGGCGCAGGCATCGGCGATGTTGACGCCGTCGATCCTGCTGCTCCTGGCCGCCTCTGACAGTCGGGTACCGGCGCACTCGGGGCACGTCGTGAACGTCACCGCGCGTTCGACGAACGCGCGGATGTGTGGCTGCATCGCGTCGACGTCCTTGGCCAGGAACGACTTCTGGATCTGGGGGATGAGGCCCAGGTAGGTCAGGTTGACACCGTCGATCTTGAGTTTGGTCGCCTCCTTGTAGAGCAGCGCATCCCGTTCCTTCTTGGTGAACGTGTTGATCGGTTTGTCCGGATCGAAGAAGCCGCAGCCGTTGAAGATCCGGCCGTACCAGCCCTCCATGCTGAAGCCGGGGATCGTCAGCGCGCCCTCGTTGAGCGATTTGGTGTCGTCGTAGAGCGCGCTCAGGTCGATATCGGACACCGACCCGCGACCCTCGCAGCGTGGGCACATACCGCCGGTGATGCTGAACTCACGGCGCTCCTTGACCTGGCGGCCACCCTTCTCGACGGTGACCGCACCCGCGCCGCTGATCGACGCCACGTTGAACGAGAACGCCTGTGGCGAGCCGATGTGCGGTCGGCCCAGGCGACTGAACAGGATCCGTAGCATCGCCCCGGCGTCGGTGGCCGTGCCCACGGTGGACCGTGGGTCCGATCCCATCCGCTGCTGATCGACGATGATCGCCGTCGTCAGCCCCTCGAGGACATCGACGTCCGGTCGTGCCAGATTCGGCATGAACCCCTGCACGAAGGCGCTGTAGGTCTCGTTGATCAGTCGCTGTGACTCGGCGGCGATGGTGCTGAACACCAGGGAGCTCTTACCTGACCCGGACACCCCGGTGAACACCGTCAGCCGCCGCTTGGGGAGTTCGACGCTGACATTCTTCAGGTTGTTCTCCCGGGCGCCGTGCACGCGGATCAGGTCATGGCAGTCCGCGACGGCGGGGTTGTCCGGCACGGGTCGGCTGGTCCTGCTCAACGGGGTCTCCTTCGGCTCGGACGCGGGGCTCAGCGCACTTCCTGGATCCGGATCATGCTGCCCGCAGGGTCGCGCACCGCACAGTCCCGCACACCGTAGGGCTGGTGCGTGGGCTCCTGGACGATCTCGGCATCGGTTGCCTGCAACCGTTCGAAGGTACCGTCGAGGTCTTTGGTCGCCAGCACGATGATCGCGTAGGTGCCCTTGGCCATCATCTCCGCGATCATGCGGCGCTCCTCATCGGTCACGCCCGGATCGGCCGCGGGTGGGTGCAGGACGATCGACGTACCCGGCTGCCCCGGCGGTCCGACGGTGATCCAGCGCATCTTTCCGCCGCCGACATCGAGGCGGACCTCAAAGCCCAGCGTGTCGCGGTAGAAGGCCAGGGACTGCTCGGGATCGTCGTGCGGGAGGAAGGTCTGCGCAATGGTGATGTCCATGCCGGCCACGTTAGGGGCAGGCGTGCAGCGGGCGCTTCTCGATTCCTGATCGACTCCGCGATCTGTCACATCGGGCGGTGTCGCGCTGTCGTAGTAGGTGACCGGGTGAGTACTCGGCACGAGCAAAGGATGCCTGGACATGAGAATCGTCGTCATCGGAGGGACCGGCCTGATCGGTGGAAAAGTGGTACACGCGCTGACCGAACGCGGTCATGACGCTGTGGCAGCGGCGCCGTCGACGGGAGTGGACACGGTGACCGGAAAAGGTCTGTCCGACATCGTGACCGGCGCATCGGTGGTGGTCGACGTGTCGAACTCGCCGTCGTTCGAGGAGGCCGCGGCCACCGATTTCTTCCGGCGGTCGACGGCGAATCTCCTGGCCGCGGAGGCCGAAGCCGGTGTGGCGCATCATGTTGCGCTGTCGGTGGTGGGAACCGACCGGCTGGCGCCCCAGAGCGGGTACTTTCGGGCCAAACTGGCCCAGGAGCAGCTCATCGGCGCGGGCCCGATCCCGTACTCGATCGTGCATGCGACCCAGTTCTTCGAATTCCTGAAGACCATCGCGGATTCCGCGACAGAAGATGACAGCGTGCGGCTGCCTCCGGTGCTGATCCAGCCGATGGCAGCTGCCGACGTCGCCGAGGCCGTGGTGATCGCCGCGCTCAACGACGCCGTGAACGGTATCACCGAAGTCGCTGGGCCCGAACGGTTCCGCTTGACCGAGCTGATCGCCACCGCGCTGACGGCCCGCGGCGACACGCGCCGGGTCGTTGCCGACCCGGCGGCGCGCTACTGGGGTGTCGACCTCGAGGAGCGCACGCTCGTCCCGGCCGACGGCGCCGTCCTCTTCGACATCCGGTTCGCGGACTGGATGCTCGAAACGGCCGCCAGGGCCTGATCGGGCCGGTGCGCTCGGTGCCACCTGCCGCGAGACCAATTCCGGAGACTGGCTAACATCTGTACCCATGGCGAGCCAGGGTCGGGAACGGCACCTGCGCGGTCGAACCGCCGAATGCGCACGACTCCGCGAGGTGGTGTCAACCGTCCGGTCCGGCACATGTCAGGTGTTGGTGCCTGTCTCTTATACACATCTGACGCTGCCGACGA
>CAMFLL010000111.1 GCA_945957405.1 uncultured Mycolicibacterium sp.
TGTATAAGAGACAGGGCCCAACCTGCGCCGAGCTCCCACACCTTGGCGACACGCTCGGCGATGTAGGCCGGGCGCTTACCCGACGGGCCGAGGATGGTGCGCAGCTGATCGTTGATGGCATCCGAGAGCACCGGGCCGAACGGCTTGTAGGTGCGGGCCAGCTTGCTGACCTGACCCTTCAGCGCGCCCAGATCGGCTTCGGCGGCACCGTCGATGGCACCGAGGTTGAGCTCGGAACCGAGGTCCACCAGCAGCTGGTTGCGTCGTGAGGACGCACCGTCGGTGATGGTCTCGATGGAGTCGAGCGTCTCGATCTGATCGAGCCGCATCTTGGCCGACAGCGCGATGAGCGCCACGGTCGCGTCGGCGGCATCAAACGTGATGTCGTCAGGACGCGGCCCACCCGACGGTGCCGCGGGGGCGGCCGGGGCCGGGGCGGCCTCGACCGGTGCGGCAGCGGCAGCCGGAGCGGCAGGAGCCGAGGGCTCGTCGTCGGCGGGTTCCGGGTCGGTGTCGTTCGCGAACAGCACCGCCGCGTCACGCTCGGCGTTGAGGATCTCCACCGTGCTGTGGGCGTACTCCGGCAGCTTCAGCGTGTTGGTGGCCAGACCGGCGACGGTCGGCGCATTCTTCACGCCGATCTCGACGAACCGCTCGACACCGAGGCCACCGGCGGCCTCCTCGATGAACAGCAGATCCTGGGTCTCGATCCAGCGCACCGGGCTGGCGAACTGCCAGGCCAGCAACTCGATGACGACCTTGCGACACAGCTCTGACGGCCGCTCGTTGCGCCACGTGTCGTAGTCGGCGAGCACCTCGTCGAGCGGCTCGGCCGGGACCAGATCCCGGATTTCCTGGATGAAGTCGCGATCCAGCGTGAACGGCCGCGGCACCAGGTTCGGGATGTAACGCCCGACGATCAGATCGGGATCCTGATCGCGCGGCATGACGCGCTCGAGGCTGCGCCGGAAGTCGTCGACGCCCACGCGCAGCACGCTCGAGTGGAACGGCACGTCGATACCCGGCACCAGGATGAAGGACCGCTTGCCCCCGCTGATCTCGCGACGCCGCTCGACTTCTTCCTCGAGTGCTTCGAGGCCACGGACGGTGCCGGCGATGGCGTACTGCGAACCCCGCAGGTTGTAGTTGACGATCTGCAGGAATTCACCTGTGCGCTCGGCGATCCCGGCCACCCATGCCGTGACATCGGCGTCGTCGAGGTCGATCTGCGACGGGCGGATGGCGGCGAGGCGGTAGTTGGACCGACCGCGCTCGTCACGCGGCACGATGTCGTGCATCTTCGAACCGCGGTGGAACACGACCTCGAGCAGCGCTTCCAGTTCGTACACGCCGGACACGCAGGCCAGGGCGGTGTACTCGCCGACGGAGTGACCGCAGGCGATCGCACCTTCGACGAAGGCGCCCTGCTCGCGCATCTCGGCGACCTGGGCCGCGGCCACCGTGGCCATCGCGACCTGGGTGAACTGCGTCAGGTAGAGCACGCCTTCGGGGTGCTCGTAGTGCACACCCGAGGCGATCAGGCTGGTCGGGTTGTCACGCACGACGTGCAGAACCGAGAAGCCCAGGGTGCTGCGGGTGAACTTGTCGGCGTTGTCCCACACCTTGCGAGCGGCCTTGGAGCGCGCCCGCACCTCCATACCCATGCCCTTGGACTGGATGCCCTGGCCCGGGAAGGCGTAGACCGTCTTCGGCGACGCCAGGCGTGCGGTCGCCGACATCTTCAGGTCGGAACCCACACGGGCAGAGATCTCGAGCACCTCGGCGCCGAGATCGACACCGACGCGGTCGACCCGGAAGTCGACCTCGTCACCGGGCAGCACCATGCCCAGGAACCGGGCAGTCCAGCCCAGCAGGCGGGCCGGCGGAACGGGCTTGCCGTCGGTGGCGGTGACCACGTGCTGGGCCGCGGCCGAGAGCCACATGCCGTGCACGATGGGCGATTCCAGCCCGGCCAGCAGTGCGGCGGTCTTGTCGGTGTGGATCGGGTTGTGGTCACCGGACACCACGGCGAACGGCCGCATGTCGACCGGCGCGGTCATGGTGATGTCGCGGCGACGACGACGGGGCGTATCGGTCGCGTTACCCGAGACCGCTCCCCCGGCACGGGCCGGGTCGGCGAGCTCGGCGGCACCGGTGCGTCCACGGATCGCGAACCGCTCCTCGAGCGTGGCCAGCACGGTCCCGGAGAGGTCCTTCACCTCCACCTCGACCGGCACAACACGGCCGACCTCGGTGTCGTAGGCGGCCGAAGCCGTTGCGGTGACGGTCAACTGGGTGTGCTCGGTGGGGAGCGTGCCCAGCAGCTGCGCGGCGTGGTCGAGATGCACCAGGCTCAGCAGACCCTCGACGACGGGGAAGCCGGCGTCGGTCACGGCCGATCCGATGGCCGCGAACACCGCGGGCCAGCAGCGGCCCACAAGGGCGTCGGGGACGACGGTCAGCGTCGGGGCCAGCGGCGCACCGAATGTCGCGGTGACACCGGTGTGGTCGGCGACCCGTTCCGGATCCCAGTCGACGGTGGCCGTCACGGAACCATCGACCAGCTCAGGCAGCGCGGCGGGGCCGTCGACCCCGGCGGCGATGGCGAGCACGGCGCGCATGGCGGCCGACGCGTCCTCGGTGGTGACCACCGGGGAGCCACCGTCGACCGTCGTCGCGGGCAGCGTGAACTTGATCTCGATCCAGGTGCCGGACAGCGGCGCGCTCAACACGACCTGCTCACCGACGACCTCGAGCCGGGCGCCGGTGGCGTGGTTGGTGGCCGAACGGTTCTCGTGCACAAGCCAATCGGCGGGATCGGCGATGCGGTGCACCGGGTTGGTCGCGGTGCGGCCGGCCCACAGCACGTCGGGTGCGTCGAGGACGATCGCCAGCGGGCCGGTGATATCGGCGCGGGCCTGACGGCGCGAGAGCACCGAGACCGGCTCGACACCCTTGGACACGGCGTCGTCGATGGCGGCCTGCTCGAAACGGTCGAGCAGCTCGCCGACGGGCTCGTCGACGCGGGTGATACCGGCGACGGCCTGCGTGCCGGGGATGATGCACACCTGATCGGCCGGGTAGCGGGCGTCATGGGCCTGCCACAGCGAGTCGCTACGCCACCAACGGCGAACATCCTTGTCGATGACGGGCACGAAGTTGACCGGCTTGCCCAGCGTCTTGCACAGCTGAACGAAGAACGGCAGGTCGGCCGGGTGCAGCTTGACGGTCGAGGCATCGGGGTAGGCGGCCAGCAGCGCGCTGATCGCAGCCTCCGGATCCTCGAGCAGCTGCTCGCCCAGTTCTGTTGCGCCGTAGAGCGTTTCGATCTGCCCGGAGTCCACGACGTGCAGCCGCGACTCGGCGCGCTGCAGCATCTCCTGGAACCGGTCACGCCAGGTGTCGGCCAGCCAGGGGCTGCCGGGTGCTGCGGTGTCGGCCGTCGAGTCGCCGTCACCGATCGCCAGTTCGACGTAGCGGCGCAGCCACTGCTCGTAGGTCATCTCGGCGACATCGCCGAAGTACGGCTTGGCGGTGTCGGCCATCGCGGCGATGATCTCGTCGCGGCGCTCGGCCACGGCGTCGGCGTCACCGGCGACCTCGTCGAGCAACCGGCCGCAACGCGATGCGGTGTTGTCGATCTCGTGGATGTCGGCGCCGAGCTGGCTGCGGCCGGAAGCCATGCCGCCCTGCGCTTTTCCGGCTCCGACCCAGACGTCGGTGCCCTTGGTGTCGACCAGCATCTGCTTGACCTGCGGGCTGGTGGTGGCCTCCAGCGTCGCCATGGCGGCCGTGCCGACCAGGATGCCGTCCACGGGCATCAGCGGGAAGCCGTAGGCGGCCGACCAGCGGCCGGACAGGTACTCGGCGGCCCGCTCGGGGGTGCCGATGCCACCACCGACGCAGACGGTGATGTTGGAGCGGCTGCGCAGCTCGGAATAGGTGGCCAGCAGCAGGTCGTCGAGGTCCTCCCACGAGTGGTGGCCACCAGCGCGGCCGCCCTCGATGTGGGCGATGACGGGCTTGGTGGGCACCTCGGCGGCGATGCGGATGACCGACCGGATCTGCTCGACGGTGCCCGGCTTGAACACCACGTGGGCGATGCCGACCTCACCGAGTTCCTCGATCAGCTCGACGGCTTCCTCGAGGTCGGGGATGCCCGCGGTGACGACCAGACCGTCGATCGGGGCACCCGACTGACGGGCCTTCTGCACCAGGCGCTTTCCGCCCACCTGCAACTTCCACAGGTACGGGTCGAGGAACAGCGAGTTGAACTGGATGGCGCGGCCGGGTTCGAGCAGCGTGGTGAGCTGCTCGATGCGGTCGGCGAAGATCTCCTCGGTGACCTGTCCGCCACCGGCGAGTTCGGCCCAGTGTCCGGCGTTGGCGGCCGCGGCGACGATCTTGGCGTCGACGGTCGTCGGGGTCATACCGGCCAGCAGGATCGGCGAGCGTCCGGTGAGCTTGGTGAACTTGGTGGACAGCTTGACCGAGCCGTCGGGCAGGGTGACGAGTGCAGGCGCATAACTCGACCACGGCTTGGCGACCTCGGGCACCGCGCCGATGGTGAACAGGTTGCGCTGCCCGCCGCGGGTGGCGGCAGGCACGATGCCGATGCCGAGGCCGCGGATCACCGGCGCGGTGAGCCGGGTCAGGATGTCGCCGGGGCCGAGGTCGAGGATCCAGCGGGCGCCGGCCTCGTTGAGGGCGTTGATCTCATCGACCCAGTCGACCTGGTCGATCAGGATGGCGGTGGTCATGGCGCGGGCGAGGTCAACGTCGATACCGACCGTCTCGGCCCAGCCGGCGACGATGTCGACACCGTCGGACAGTCGCGGCGTGTGGAAGCCGACCTCGACCTGGACCGGATCGAAGACCGGGGAGAACACCGCGCCACCGCGGACCTTGTTCTTGCGCTCGACTTCTTCCTTGTCGGCGATCTGACGGCAGTACAGCTCGAAGCGGGACAGCTGCTCCGGGGTGCCGGTGATGACCACCGAGCGGCGCCCGTTGCGGATCGACAGCACCGGCGGCAGCACGGTGCGGACGTCCTGGCTGAACTCCTCGAGGAGCTCGTAGATGCGTTCCGGGTCGGCATTGGTCACCGAGACCATCGGGGGGCGGTCACCGAGGATCGAGATGCCGCGGCGGCGGGCCACCAGCGTGCCTGCCGCACCGATCAGCTGCGCCAGCGCCAGCAGCTCGACGTCTTTGGCGCCGCCGGCCTTGAGGGCCTCGACCGCCAGGACACCCTGCGAGTGTCCGGCCACGGCCACCGGGGGCGATGTGGCCAGGTCGAGTCCCTGACGCGACAGCGCGCGCACGGCGGCGATCTGGCTCAGCAGGACGCCGGGTACCGAGACAGCCGCGGACGTCAGCTGCTTGGCCGACGGTACGGGCTGTTCGGCGGCCAGTGCGCGCACCCAGGCCAGGGGCTCGAAGCCGATCGGGCGAACGACAACCAGCTCGCGGGCGACCGGCTCGAGCAGCAGCTCGGCCTCGCCGGCCAGCGTGGCCAGTTCCGACTCGATCCCAGCCGAGGACACCAGTTCCTCGACGGTCTCCAGCCAGGCACTCCCCTGACCGCCGAACGCGACGGCATACGGCTCGCCGGCGTTCAGCCGGTCGACCAGAGCGTGAGAAGGGGACTGTGCGGGCTCGGCGGCGTTGCCATCAGTGGTGGAAACACGGTCGTGCTCGAAAATCGTCACCTGTTATATCTCCCTGTACTTCTTCGTTTCGTGCGTCATCACTTGTTCGTGCGTCTCGCGTCGGACGGCGCTGCCCGGGCGGAGGTCAGTTCGGGGGCTGTCGTCTTCGACAGCGTCGGGGATCGGCCATGGCTTTCGATCCCGCCGAGGCGCCCCGCCGGATATCACCGGCTGTAGTAAGAGTGACATAAGGACATAGGCCATTTTGGTGCCAAAATTGGTTACTGGCGAGTACTACGCATGGGTAACCGAACGCTGTGTAACGAGCTGTCACTCGACGCCCGTCACGTTGGAGGACAAACGTCCTGCTAGCGGGTGGTTACGGTCGAGTAGCCACAACGCCGCAGATCAAAGCATGATTGTTATAGAATCGTTACATAAGAATTTCCAGCAGGCAGTGGCGCGCGGCGGCGGCTGACCAAGCGGTTGCTCGAGGCGGATCGCGACAGTTTCGACGGCGATGGAACCACAAAAGTTTGCTGGCAAATCTTACTGATCGGTAACCTTTGCGGGGTTATGCCCTAGTCCCACTGCCCGAAGCGGGGCTTGAGGACATGGTTGATGTCGACACCCACGCCGCCGACGCTGCGCTTGTCGATCTCGACCTGATGCAGGTGCGCGGCTGGATGCGCGATGCCACCCGGCGACCCCCAGTTGTGTTGCCAGAAGTAGCTGCCGAGGCCGTCCTGCACTGCCCACTCGATGGTTTTCGAGTTGGCGTAGACGCCGGTGCGCTTGTGTCCGATGACCGCTTCCCAGCCACGCAGATAGGGCGCGACCTGCTGTTTGTACTGCTCAGGGCTCGGATCGTCATCAATCGACGCATAGATCGGTGCGCGGTACGAACCGCCCGCAGCCACGTGTAGCTGCCAGCCGCGCTTGGCGTGTTGTTCGCCGGCCGCCTGGCCGCCGTGCCAGTCGGCGCTGTCGGCCTTGCCGAACTGATAGCAGGACACGATCTTCAGGCCGCTCTGGTAGAGATCGCGTGCCTCGGGCAGCTCGATGGGCTTGCCCAGCATCCACTGCCCGCCCGGGCGGCGGTCGGAAACGTAGCGAATCGCACCGGCGGCACCGGCGGCCCTGATGTCGCTGGCTTTGATCACCCCGGCGGCGTAGTCGAGCAGCACGCCGAGTGGCGCCGCGGATGCGGGCGGGGCGAACAGCGCTCCGGCCGCCGCGCCCAGGCTCAGGGCCGCCGGAGCGGTCGCCGCCAGTTTGAGCATGTCGCGGCGTGAGATCGACACGCGTCTCAGATTAGGTCAACAACCCCAAGAACCACATGATCCACACAGATCACAGGTGCATCAATTTCCACCCGTATCCCTCCGTGCACGTGGTCTCCTGTGCACCACTAGCTGTGTGGGACGCAGAGGGGTGCGCGGGCGCGCATTGCCAGGGATGGCACGGATCTCGGGTCGGACGCGCCTTCCAGGTGCGAAATCCGCAATGGCGCTGCGCCCTGACAACGGTATCCATAGGATTCCTCCATGCCGCTGAGCAGCCCGCAGATCGAACTGATCGGCGTCCGCAAGGAGTTCGCCTCGGCAGGTAGGAACCCTGTGGTCGCCGTAGAAGGAGCGGACCTCACCGTCGACGACGGCGAGCTGTTCGCCATCCTCGGTCCGTCCGGATCGGGCAAGACCACCGTGCTGCGCATGATCGCCGGGTTCGAACAGCCGACCGCGGGCGTGATCAAACTCGGCGGCGCCGACGTTACTGCGCTGCCGCCGGCCCGCCGCGACACCAACACGGTGTTCCAGCAGTACGCCCTCTTTCCTCATATGACCGTCGCGCAGAACGTCGAGTACGGGTTGCGGGTGCGCGGCGTGGGTAAGGCGGAGCGACGCAAGCGCGCCGGTGAGGCACTGGAGATGGTCCGGTTGTCGAGCCAGGTGGACCGCAAGCCCGCGCAATTGTCGGGCGGGCAACAGCAGCGTGTCGCGCTGGCGCGTGCCCTGGTGGGCAGGCCGAAGGTGCTGCTCCTCGATGAACCGCTGGGGGCCCTCGATCTCAAGCTGCGCGAACAGATGCAGGTCGAACTCAAGGCGATCCAGCGCGAGGTCGGCATCACGTTCGTGATCGTCACCCACGATCAGGACGAGGCGCTGACGCTGTGTGACCGCCTCGCGGTCTTCAACGACGGGCGCATCGAACAGGTGGGTGCCGCCCGCGAGGTCTACGAGAACCCTGCCAACCGGTTCGTCGCCGACTTCGTCGGCACATCGAACGTGCTCGCCGGCGCCGACGCCGAAGTGGTGCTGGGCCGCAGCGGCACCTTCGCGGTCCGGCCAGAACGCATCCTGGTGCTCGACCCGGAACGCGACACCACTCCCGACGGTATGCACCGCGTCGACGCCACCGTCGCCGAGGTCGTCTACGCCGGCCCCATCACGCGGGTCGCCACCCGTAACGAGGCCGGCGTCGCTTTGACGGCATCACTGCTCAGCGCCGAGGCGTCACACGACATCCACCACGGCACGTCGGTGGTGCTGGCCTGGCCCGAGTCCGCCGTCCGCAACCTGACCAACTGACCCGTCACCTGGGATCGAAGGAGAGAACGATGAAGCCACGCACGCGCCGCCTCGGCGTCACCCTGTTGGCCTGCGCCGCACTGGTCGGTGCCGGCTGCTCGAGCTCGGACTCCGGTGGCGGCGGTGGCGGCAGCGGTGACACACCCCCGAAGCTGGAGCAGGCCACCGCCGTCGGCGACGGTGAAGGGCAGCTGAACCTCATCGCATGGGCCGGCTACGCCGAGGACGGCTCCAACGATCCGAAGATCGATTGGGTGCATCCGTTCGAGCAGAAGACCGGCTGCAAGGTCAACGTCAAGCTCGGCAACACGTCCGACGAGATGGTCCAGTTGATGAGAACCGGTCAGTACGACGGTGTTTCGGCCTCCGGCGACGCCACACTGCGGCTGATCTACGCCGGCGACGTCGCGCCGGTCAACACCGACCTGGTGCCCAGCTATGCGACCATCTCGGACTTCCTCAAGGACAAGCCCTGGAATTCCGTCGACGGCCAGATGTACGGCATTCCGCACGGTTGGGGCGCCAACCTGTTGATGTACAACACGGACGTGGTGAAAGGCGCCCCCGACTCGTGGGGTGCGGTGTTCCCCGGCGCACCGGAGTTCAAGGGCAAGCTGACGGCCTACGACTCACCGATCTACATCGCCGACGCCGCGCTGTATCTGTCGAAGACCAAACCCGACCTGGGTATCAAGGACCCGTACTCGCTGACGACCGAACAACTCGATGCCGCCATCGACCTTCTGACACAGCAGAAGGAGAACGTCGGCGAGTACTGGTCGGACTACACCAAGGAGGTGCAGGCCTTCGAGTCCGGGACCTCGGTGATCGGCACCACCTGGCAGGTGATCGCCAACACCATCGGCAGCGACAACAAGGTCCAGGTCAACACCGTTCTGCCCAAAGAGGGTTCGACCGGCTGGTCCGACACCTGGATGCTGGCCGCCAAAGCCGCGCACCCCAACTGCATGTACAAGTGGATGGACTGGATCACCTCCCCCGAGATCAACGCCCAGGTCGCCGAATACTTCGGTGAGGCGCCGGCACAGACCAAGTCCTGTGCGCTGACCGCGGACAAGGCGCACTGCGACATCTACCACGCCACCGACGCGGCCTATGCCGAGAAGATCCACTACTGGACCACCCCGCAGACCAAATGCGTCGACGGCAGCGGCGACAACTGCACGTCGTACCAGCAGTGGGTCGACAAGTGGCAGCAGATGAAGGGCTAGCAGCACCGATGGCGGCCGCTGTGCGGCGCCGACTGGGTCTGGCGTTCCTGTTGGTGCCGCCGCTGGCCTGGCTGGTCGTCGCTTATCTGGGATCGCTTGCCGTACTGCTGGTTTCGGCGTTCTGGACCACCAACACGTTCACCGGCGCGGTGGTGCACACCTTCACCACCGACAACGTCATGCGCGTGCTCACCGACCCGGTGTTCCGCACGGCCACCGCACGTACCGTCGCGGTGGCCCTGGCGGTGACGCTGATCTGCATGGTGCTGGCCGTACCGTTGGCGCTCTACATGGCCAAGATCGCCTCGCCGGCGGTGCGGTTGGCACTGGTGGTGGCGGTGACCACTCCGCTGTGGGCGAGCTATCTGGTCAAGGCCTACGCCTGGCGCATGCTGTTCTCGCCCGAAGGTCCGCTGGCGTGGGTGTCGGGCTACACACCCGGCTACGGACTGGTCGCCACCGTGGTCACCCTGTCCTATCTGTGGCTGCCGTACATGGTCATCCCGGTGTTCGCGGCGTTCGACCGGGTGCCCGACGCGCTCGTCGACGCCAGTTCGGACCTCGGCGCGTCGAGCCTGACCACGCTGCGGTCGGTCATCGCACCGCTGGTGTTCCCCGGTATCGCGGCGGGATCCATCTTCACGTTCTCGTTGTCCCTCGGTGACTACATCGCAGTGACGATCGTGGGCGGCAAGACGCAGATGCTCGGCAACATCATCTACGGCCAACTGGTCACGGCCAACAATCAACCGCTGGCCGCGGCACTGTCGGTCATCCCGCTGGTGGCCATCGTGGCCTATCTGCTCGCGATGCGGCGCACCGGCGCGTTGGAGAACGTCTGATGGCGGCCGCGTTCTCGACGTTCTCGCGGGGCACCCGCACCGCCACCCGCGCCTGGACCGTGCTGGTCCTGATATTTCTCTACGCCCCACTGCTTCTCGTGGTCGTCAACGCGTTCAACGCCTCGAAGACCTTCGCCTTCCCGCCCAGTGGCTTCACCTTGCAGTGGTGGAAGGCCGCGCTGCACAGCGAGGGGATGTGGCACTCGCTGGCCAACAGCGTGATCGTCGGACTCGGCGCGACCGCCATCGCGCTGGTGCTCGGCACCATGATCGCGCTCGCGGTGCAGCGTCACGACTTCTTCGGCCGCAACATCGTCAGCTTCCTCGTGGTGCTGCCGATCACGCTGCCCGGCATCGTCACCGGTATCGCGCTGAATGCCACGTTCACCTCGGCGCTCGGGGTGACGTTGGGCATGGCCACCGTCATCGTCGGGCACGCCACCTTCTGTATCGTGATCGTGTTCAACAACGTGCAGGCGCGCCTGCGCCGCATGGGTATGAGCCTCGAAGAGGTGTCCGCCGATCTGGGTGCCTCGAGTTGGCAGACCTTCCGGCTGGTGACCTTCCCATTGATGCGTGGCGCGTTGGTGGCAGGCGCAATCCTGGCGTTCGCCCTCAGTTTCGACGAGATAGTGGTCACAACTTTCACGGCGGGCCCGACCGTGCAGACACTGCCGATCTGGATCTTCGGAAACCTGTTCCGGCCCAATCAAGCGCCGGTCATCAACGTTGTGGCCGCCGCGCTGACACTCGTCGCGATCGTGCCCGTGTGGCTGGCGCAGCGGGTCGGAGGCGACCCGGCGAGCACCCGGGTGTGAAAACGGATTTCGGCTACCACCCATCGACGTGGGAGAATTAGACCGGACATTAGAACAATCATGTGATTTTGAGAGGCGTGAACGCTGTGCGGCCCTGGATCGTCTGGTCCATCGGACTCCTGGCCTACATCGTCGCGGTGCTCGACCGCACCACACTCGGGGTCTCCGGGCTCGAGGCGGCCGCCCGCTTCCAGGCCAGCCCCGGTGTCCTCTCGACGTTCGTCGTGCTCCAGATCATCGTGTACGCCAGCGCCCAGATTCCCGCCGGCCTGCTGCTGGACCGGTTCGGCTCGCGCATCATGATCGTCGCGGGCGGAGCCCTGATGGCGGCGGGTCAGCTGACCATCGCGCTCAGTGAGTCGCTGCCGTCGGCGGTGGCCGCGCGCGCAGTGGTGGGCCTGGGTGACGCCTTCACCTTCATCTCGGTGCTGCGCCTCGTCCCCCACTGGTTCAAAGAAAGCCAGATCCCGCTGGTGACGCAGCTGACCGGGATTTGCGGCCAGCTCGGGCAGGTGCTGTCGGCACTGCCGTTCCTGGCGCTGCTGGGCGGTGCCGGATGGAGCACTGCCTATCTGTCGGCGACGGGTTTCGGGCTGCTCGCCATGGTGCTGGTCGTCGCCTTGATCAAGGACACCCCGCACGGCCGCGCGGCACCGGTGCACTCGGCCAGCGTGCGGGAGACACTGACGAGCCTCAAAACGGTCTGGTTCCGCCCGGGCACCCGGCTGGGATTCTTCACCCACATGGGCACGCAGTTCTCCGTGACGGTCTTCGCGCTGATGTGGGGGGTGCCGTATCTGACCGAGGCGCAGGGCCTGTCCCGCGGTACCGCCGGCGCCCTGCTCACCGTCTCCGTCGCGGTGGCGATCGCTGCCGGCATCGTGATCGGTATCTACAGCGGTCGCCACCCGCACCGCCGCTCGCAGGTGGTGCTCGGCATCATCGCCAGCAATGCACTGATCTGGACCGTCGTGCTGGCGCTGCCGGGGCCCGCGCCATTGTGGCTGCTGGTGGTGCTGATCGTGGTGATCTCGATCGGCGGACCCGGTTCCATGGTCGGCTTCGACTTCGCCCGCACCTTCAACCCCAGACGGACGCTTGGCACCGCCTCAGGGATCGTCAACATGGGCGGCTTCATTGCATCGCTACTGGTCATGCAGTCGATGGGCGTGATCATCGGTGCCGCGGGTGGGTATTCGTTCGCATCGTTCCATCTCGCCTGGTGCGTCCAGTACGTCATCTGGGCGGCCACCGCGGTGGCGATCCTCATCACCCGGCGCAAAGCGCGGCGCACCATCGGTGACATCGACGAGAGCAAGTACCTGCTCGAGTTCTTCGACGAACGCCAACTCGCCCGGTAGGTCACGGCTGCCGATTGCGGTTCGTGCCCAGCGGGTACGGATGCTGCCAGGAGGGTGACACCGTGGCTTTTGATCTGACTCCCACGACGGCACAACACGATCTGGCGCGACGCGCGCACGATTTCGCCGAAACCGTGATGCGGCCGGTGGCCGTCGACTACGACCGGCGCCAGGAGTTCCCGTGGCCGGTCCTCGAAGAGGCCGCCCGACAGGGGTTCTACAACCCGCTGTTCTACCGCGATCTGATCGGCGATCCCACCGGTCTGTCGTTGCCGATGTTCATGGAGGAGATCTTCTGGGGATGCGCCGGCATCGGCCTTGCCATCGTGATGCCCGCGCTGGCACTGTCGGCCATCGGTCAGGCCGCCACCCCCGAACAGATGCTGCGATGGGCACCGGAGTGCTTCGGCACCGCCGACGACGTCAAACTCGCCGCGCTGGCCATCTCCGAACCGCAGGGCGGCAGCGATGTCCGAAACCTGCGGACCCGCGCTGTGAAGGACGGATCTGACTGGGTGCTCGACGGCCACAAGATGTGGATCGGCAACGGCGGCATCGCCGACGTGCACGTGGTCAACGCGGTGGTCGACGAGGAGCTGGGCCACCGCGGGCAGGCCCTGTTCATCGTCCCCGGCGGTACGCCGGGTCTGCACATGGTGCGCAAACTGGACAAACTGGGCTGCCGCGCATCGCATACCGCCGAACTGAAACTCGACGGGGTGCGGGTGCCTGCGGAGAACCTATTGGGTGGCGCGGAGAAACTCGAGCACAAGCTGGCGGCCGCGCGCGCCGCCGGCGGCAGGTCGGCGACGCTCGGCACGTTCGAGCAGACCCGGCCGATGGTCGCCGCCCAGGCACTCGGAATCGCCCGTGCGGCACTGGAATACGTGACCGCGTACGCAAACCGCCGCGAGGCGTTCGGCGCGCCCATCATCGACAATCAGGGTATCGCCTTCCCGCTCGCCGACCTGGCGACACAGATCGACGCGGCTCGGTTACTGACCTGGCGCGCATCCTGGATGGCCGCCACCGGTGTGCCGCTGTCCCGGGGCGAGGGATCCATGTCGAAGCTGGCGGCCAGCGAGGTGGCCGTCAAAACCACCGAGCGGGCCATCCAGACCATGGGCGGCTGGGGATACATCAGCGACCACCCCGTGGAGAAGTGGTACCGGGACGCCAAGCTGTACACCATCTTCGAGGGCACCAGCGAAATCCAGCGCATCGTCATCGCACAGGCGCTCGGGGCCGGGGACGGTGCGCCACCCCTGCATGTCGACCTGGACCCATCGGGCGGACCGCTCAATCGCTGGTTCGGCCGCGGCACACCGGTGCGCACCCGGATCGCCAATTCCGCGCTGTCGGCCAAGGACCGGATCCCCGCCCCGGTGATGCGGGCGGCGATGAGCGTGCTCAAGCCACCCGGCCGTTGAGCCGCGCTCATCGAATTGGCTCTACCGTGGAAGCCGTGAGCACACTGACAGATGACGTGATCGAATTCCTCTCCGCCGGCACCCGCACCGCGATGCTCGGTTACCTGGCCGCCGACGGCCGACCGCTCGTGGCGCCGGTGTGGTTCGTCGTCGACGGCGGTGACCTGGTGCTCAACACCGGCAGGGACACCGCCAAAGGCCGTGCGCTGGCGCGCGATCCGCGCGTGGTGATCTGTGTCGACGACCCGCATCCGCCGTACTCGTTCGTCCAGGTGCAAGGCACCGCGGTGTTGTCCGAAGATCCCGCCGAATTGCTCGACATCGCCACCCGCACCGGTGGCCGCTACATGGGCGCCGACCGCGCGCAGGAGTACGGCGAACGTAACGGTGTGCCCGGCGAACTCGTGGTACGCGTAACTCCCACCAAGGTGATCAAGGCTTTCAACCTGGCGCAGTGACGTTGTCACCGATCAGATTGTCGCCCTGATCACCCTGATGGGAGGGGTCAGTACTCGATGGCCTCGATCAGCGGCCCGGGCTCGTCCATCAGTGCCCAGAACCGGTCGCGGATGGCGACGGTCAGCGGGCCTGGCTCGCCGTTTCCGATCGGCTCGCCGTCGAGGGTGTTGATCGGCGTCACGCCACCGGCCGTCGTGACGGCCATCAGCTCGTCGGCGTCATACAGTTCATGGCTGGTGACATCGCGCAGCGTCGCTTCGATGCCCATCGCGTCAGCGATCTCGAAGACCGTCTTGCGTGTGATGCCGGGCAACGCATTTCGCGACGGTGAGGCCAGCTTGCCGTCCTTGACGACCACCACGTTGAAGCCGGGGCCTTCGGCGACGCAGTTGTCGGCGTCCATCAGGATCGCCGTGCGGGCGCCGCGATCCTTCGCCTCGAAGCTGGCCGCGGTCAGATCGCCCCACTGGTAGTTCTTGATGGTCGGGTCGACGGTGTTGCGCCCGGCGCGCCGCACGTGCCGGGGCACGATCGCGGAGGTGCCGAAGATCTGCTCATTCGGCGGGAAGGCCCACAGGTAGGGAATGGCGTAGATGTAGACCTGGTGGGTCAGCTTCGACAGGTCCTTCTCACCCTTGCGTTTCCCGTAGCCGCGGGTGACCGTCAGGTTGACGAAGGACTCGCGCAGCTGCGACATGGCCACGCACCGCTTGGTGATGTCGGCCAGTTCGTCCTTGGTCATACCGGCGTCCAGGCGGAGCTTGCGGGCACCGTCGAGCAGCCGGTCGATGTGGTCTTCGAGCCGGAAGATGTTGCCGTGCCACACATGTGCCACGGTGTACGTGACGTCGGAGTGCCCGAACCCGGTGTCGAAGATCGAGATCCTGGCGTCCTCGGCGGGCACGTACTCGCCCTCGATCCAGGCCACTCCCCCGGCGAACGGGCTGGAGGTGTCGAGCTCGTAGTCGCTGTACTGGATCACCGAACCGGGTGGGGTGTCCTCCCTGATCGCTCCCGGCTCCACGGCTACCAGGTTGCTGGTGCCCAGTGCGGTGGTGGTCATGTCGATTCCCTTCGAAATATATTGTGCTTCAGATGTTTTCAGGACAGATGGGTCTTGGCGAAATCAGGTCCGGCTTCTCCGCGCTGGAGCCGACCACGCAACCCGGTGGCCGCCCAGATGCCGGCCAGGACGACGAGACCGAGGAACACATAGCCGTTGCCCGCGAATTGCGGCAGGAAGATCAGGGCGGCGCACACCAGGGTGAAGGCGACGGCCGCGATGATGGCCACCGGTACGCGCATCTTGCCGAGATCGAACGTTCCCCGCTCGGGTGTGGGGATGGTGCCGCGGCGGGTCGCGATCATCACGGCGACGGTCTGCAGAAGGTACATCGAGCAGACCGCCAGCGAGGACAGCCCGAGGATGAGGAAGAACGCCTTCTCGCTGACCAGCGCCGACAGCAACAGGATCGTCGACAGCCCGAAGATCCCGAGGACGGCGTACGTGGGTGTGCGGTTCGACGGGGACACGTGCCGCCAGATGTGGGAGAACGGCAGCATGTTGTCGCGTGCCATCGAGTAGGTCAGCCGCGTCGCCACCAGGATGTTGGCCAGGATGCAGGCCAGGACGTTGGTCAGCGCCACGGCGACGACGATCCTGCTGATGATCGGGCCGACCTGCTGGGTGATGATCTCCTCGATCGGCGCAGCGGAGGCCGCCTCGACCGCGCCGGCATCCTTGATCGCGAGCACGTAGACGACATACATGCCGAACTCGATGACGATCGATGCGGTCAATGCGTAGAACATCGTCCGCGGAATGACCTTGCGGGCATTGACGGTCTCTTCCGCGATGTCGGCACTCGCTTCGACTCCGATGAGGCCGAAGAACGGACCGAGCGATGCGGCCAGCCAGGCCAGGATGTACGGCGTGCTGCCGTCAGACGTGCCGCCGGTGAAGAGCACCGAGATGGACTGGTGGTTGTCGGGCGAGGAGAAGGCGACGATGGCGACGAGGATCGTGGCGCCGACGGTGATGATGAACTCGAGGCTCACGCCGATGTTGTTGACCATCGTCGCGAAGCGAACGCCGTACAGGTTGATCAGCATGCAGACGGCCATCACCCCGATGGCGACAAGGATCTGCGCGGTCTGGCTCATGTTCCAGCCGAACAGGCTGCCGAGGTAGCCGGACAGAATGAAGCCGACGCCCGTCATACCGCAGATCCACCCCGCCAGCGCCAACACGCCGGTGAACAGCGCCATCGTCGAGCCGACGAGGCGACTGGTCCACTGGTACGAGTAGCCGGCCAGTGGGATCTTGGCGGTCAGGTCCGCGGCGATCAACGTCCAGATCACGAAGACGGCCGCTGCGAGCAGCAGCGTCCAGACGAACGGTCCGCCTGCGGTGAAATATCCGGCGCCGAATCCGGTGAACACGGCGGTGGTGGCGCTGATCGTCGCGAAACCGATCGCGAACGACGCGAGTTTGCCGACCGAACGGTCGAGCTTCTGGGTGTAGCCGAACTGGGCGAGCTTGGCATCCTCGTCGGGGACGAGGGGTTGTGAATCAGTGGTGGACGCTAAGGCATCAGTCATGATCTCTCCAGGTCAACGCGATGGTACGAAACCTGATGTCAAGGAAAGCGCCATCCGGGGGCAACCGGAAGTTCCATGTTTTGATCTGCTGATAAACAGCGTTTATCAACGGTCGTCATGGAGCTCGCCGAAGTTCCAGTGCGACTGAACATGCGTGATCAGCGCCTCGGCTTGCGGCGATAAGGACCCGGGATGCCACGCCAGGGCGGTGTGGCTGGGCGGGCGGTCGGTGATCGGTACGTAGACGATGCCGGGCCGGTCATAGAAGCGGGCCACCGACGACGAGGTGAAGCTGATACCCAGACCCCGTGCGATCGACGTGGTCTCGGCCTCGTAGGTCGCCGCCACCGCGGCGATGGTCGGCGGTCGGTTGCCGCGGGCATCCATTGCCAGCCAGTAGTCGCGCCACGGACCCGCGGTCAGCGGCGCGCAGACGATCGGATCCTCGAGCAGTTCGGCGATCTCGACTTCGGCCCGCTCGGCCAGTCGATGGTCTCGCGGCAGGCAGGCCACCCACGACTCCGAGTCGAGGATCAGCATCCGATGCTCTGGCAGATCGACGGGCGGGCGGATGATCGCAACCTCGGTGCTGCCGTCGGCCAGACCGGCGGTGGGATCGCTGAAGTCGAATTCGATGGGTTCGACGACAACCTCCGGGTAGGCGGTCCCGAAGTGCCGGATGAGCCGGAACAGCAGGTCGGCCCCCGTGCCGATGAGATAGCCGATCCGCAGCACGCCCTGCCTGGTGCCCGAGAGCGTGACCAGGTTGGCCACCACCGCATCGATGCCGCCGAGCGCCTGCTGTACCTGCGGCAGCCATGCCGCGCCCAGGTCGGTCAGCGCCACCTCGCGGGTGTTGCGGCGTAACAGCGCGACCCCGAACTGGCCCTCGAGCGCCTTGATGGCCGTGGACAGCGCCGGCTGGGTGATGAAGAGCTTCTCCGCGGCGCGCCGGTAGTTCAGCTCCTGGCCGAGGACGGCGAAGTACCGCAACTGCCGCAGCGTGATGTCGACGCTCGTGGTGGCCTCCTCGGTCAGACCCACCAAGCGTGGCACGAACCGGCGGCCGATGCGGGTAGTCCGCTACTCGTGCCCTCGACGGCACCCGACCCTAGATTTCAGGACACGGATGCGGACGGACCTGCCCGCACCGCGCAGTAATCCGGGGGAAGCGATATGTCCATCATCACGCACTTGCATGTGTTCAAGCCGAATCGCAAGCCGCGCAAGGAACGTCAGCGTCACGTACCACGCCGCCGGGCCTACTTCGAGTCGGCCGCCGAGAGCAGGGCCCGCGAGCACCTGTGAGCCCGATGGTCGGCCTCGACGATCCGATCAGCCCTGATACAGCCGGGCGACCCGCGAGACGAACTGATACACGCCGTCCTCGTCGGGCGCCAACGGCCCCGGGGTGGCATGCGGTGAGCTCAGGCCGCGCTGCACCGACTCGCACGCGGTCCAGTCCTGACGGTTCGTGAGGTCCCAGAAGTCGACTGCGTAGGACGGGTCGAAATCAGGCTTGTCGGCGACCTCGGTGGGGAACGCCCACGCGCATTCGACATGGGTGCGATCCACCGACAGCGGTGTCATGAGATGGGTCATGACGTAGTCGGGGTGCAGGCTGACCAACAGGTTCGGGAAGCCCACGATGTACATGACGCTGCGCAGTTCGTGTTCGGACAGACCCTCGATCGCCACTCCACCACTGCGGCCGTCGAGCGACATGGTCTCCGCGCCGTCGATGATCGACATCCACCCGCCCATCCAGCTGCCCGTCAGTTCGAGGTTCTCGCCGCTGGTGGGCGGGCTGATCCGCGTCAACTCGGGGTGGATCGAGGAGCAGTGATAGCACTCCTGATAGTTCTCGGCGATGACTTTCCAATTGGTGGCCAGCTCGTAGGAGTGCCGGGCGACGATCTTCAGGTTCTCGGGTTGGTACGGCGCAACCACCTCTTCGAGGCCTGCGACGTGCTCGGCGAATTCCGAGTCCTGACCGCTCGGGTCGACGAAAAGCCAACCGTGCCAATCGACCAGGCGCAGTTCGACCAGTCCGTACTGGTCGGGGTCGAAGGATTCGAGGTCCTTGAAGCCGGGCGCATTGCGCAGCGAGCCGTCGAGCTTGTACGACCACGCGTGGTAGGGGCACACGATGGCGCGGCGCTTGGCTTCGGCACCGCACGGGAGCAGTTCATGTCCACGGTGCCGGCACGAATTGGCGAACGCACGCACCTGCCCGTCGTCGCCACGGGCGAGCAGCACACCGTTGGCCCCCGACCCGACGGCGCGCTGGGTGCCCGGCGCGGCGAGGTCGCTGGCGTGGCCGACACAACTCCAGCCCGAGAAGATCGCGCGCTGCTCCCACTCGAACACCTCGGGATCGACGTAGGACGCCCGCGGCAGCATCTTCGACTGCCCGAAGGGCGCCAGCGCCGCAGCGAGATCGTCGGCGGGGACAGGGGCTGGACCGAACTGTTTGAACATACAGTCAGGATACTGGGCGGAGCCGCCCCCGGTCTAGTGCGCCGCCACGACACTCTCGACGGTGCTCAGATTTCGCCGGCGAAACCGGCGATACCGCGATCGCTCGTGTCGTCGCCGCGAGTCGTGCGGCGGTACACCAGGAATCCGATCACGATCGCCAGGAACGCGGCGAGCAGCAGCAGCGTCGCCAACGCGTTGAGGGCCGGCGTCGGCGCCGCCCTGGCGGTGTTGTAGATCTTCACCGAGACCGGCTCGGTGGAGGCGTCGCTGGACAGATAGCGCACCAGCACGAAGTCGTCGATCACGTCGGCGAACACCAGCACCGTGCTCGCGAAGATCGCGGGCAGCAGCATGGGCAGCGTGACCCGGCGCAGCGCCCCGATCGGCGAGGCACCCAGATCCATTGCCGCCTCTTCGTATTGACTACCGATGGTCGCCAGTCTGGCGCGCACCAGCACCGCCGGATAGGCCACCTGGAACGTCACCAGGCCCACCACCTGGGCCGAGGTGCCCAGCCCGATCGGCAGCGCCAACGACGTCACGACGAACAGCAGCGCCACCGCCAGCAGGACCTCGGGCACCACGAACGAGATGAGCATCAGCATGTTCGCGCCCGACGGCAGCCGGCCCCGCCAGCGGTCGATACCGATCGCGAACATCACGCCGAGCGGCACCGTGATGAGCGTCGTGATCAGACCGAGTTTGAGGGTCTGCAGCAGCGCGGTGTGCAACGTGGCGTCGTGCCACACCGACTTGGCGGGGTCACCCCAGTACCACCGGAACGAGAAGCCCTGCCAGTTGGTCCGCGACTTCCCGTCGTTGAACGAGAACATCACCGCGATGAGCACCGGCACCAGCGACCACAACAGATAGAACACCGTCACCGCGACCAGGATGCGCGGCGGCCGCCACGGGTCGTTCCACCAGGTCACCGGGCTGCGGAAGGATGTCTTGACGGCCATCAGGTGGCCACCTCGTCACCGCGGGACGTGACGCGCACGTAGTAGAACATCGGCAGGATCGTCACGATCAGCACCAGCATCACGAACGCGCCGGCCTGCCCGGTCTGGCCGGGCGCCTGCACGCTGTCGTTGATCAGGTTGCCCACCATGGCGGTCTTCGGCGACGCCGAGAGCATGTCGGATGTGAAGTAGTCCCCCAGCATCGGCAGGCACGTCAGCAGGACGGCGGCCACGATGGTCGGCCTGCACATCGGTAGCGTCACGCGCCAGAACGACCCGATGCGGTTGGCGCCCAGGTCACGTGCGGCCTCCAGGGTCGACT
>CAMFLL010000112.1 GCA_945957405.1 uncultured Mycolicibacterium sp.
GTCGAGAGCGGCTCGCCAAAGAACACCACGCCGACAGCCACGACAATCGTGGTGCCCAGCGCTGACCACAACGCGTAGCTGACACCGACCTGCATCCCACGGGAGATCGCCTGAGCCAGCAGGAAGAAGGCGACACCATACAAACAAAGGCACCCCAGAGTTGGCCACAACCGGGTGAAGCCCGCCGTACTCTTGATCAAGCTGGTGGCGATGATCTCGAAAAAGATGGCAGCGGCGAGGAAAACGTACGCCACGATGGGCCTTTCGTGCCGGAGCGCAGGCATCATCAGAGCGGGCCCTTCTCCCACTCGACGATAATGAACATTTGTTCAAACCAGGTCTTGGCAATTTACCCGCCACTGCCGGGCTCCGTCAAGGGACTCCGCGCCCGTCACACCGTTCGCCGCCCGTCAAACGACATGCTTTTCCAGTGTATTTCGGCACCCCACCGTGGCAGTGACCCCGGCGCGCCGGGGGCCATGCCGGCCTCGAGAGGGGTGCCCAGAATGCGCGCCGCCAAATGCTTGGCAAGAAGAACATTACTATTGTAATGTGAACGGCGCCACATCACGAACTCGGCGCTCAGCCCGATGGCCGACGGAGTTGCGGGTCGCCGGCAGAGCATGTCGTCGCGTCCGGTGCGCGCCGAAAGTGCGGCTGTGGCAGATCATTCACAGCTCCACGCGGTTGCGGAGTTCGTAGACCGCTCTGCTCACGTTCGGGCGCTTTATCTGACCTCCGGCCAAATACTCAGTTCGACAACGCTTTCCATAGCCAGCCACGAAACCGCACCCTCGCAAAAGGAGATCGCCATGCGCGATTCGCGCTACGACATCTTGTTCGAGCCAGTTCGCATCGGCCCCAAGACGGCGCCCAACCGGTTCTATCAGGTGCCCCACTGCTCCGGTGCGGGCTCGGATCGCCCTGGCTTCCAAGCGGGAATGCGGGCGACCAAGGCCGAAGGTGGTTGGGGTGTGGTGTGCACCGAATACTGTTCGATCCATCCGACGTCAGACGACACCCCGATCGTGTCGGCGCGCCTGTGGGACGACGACGACGCGGTGAACCTGTCGGTCATGTGCAACAGAGTGCATGAGTACGGTTCGCTGGTGGGCGTGGAGCTTTGGCACGGAGGCATACACCCGTTGAACGGCGAGTCTCGTCACGTGCGCACCGGCCCGACTCTGGTGCCCTCGGACCTGCGCGCAAGCAACTACGCGCGTTACGCCGATGTCGAGGACATTCAGCGGATGCAAGGCTGGTACGTCGACGCCGCCAAACGTGCACGGCAAGCCGGATTCGACATCGTGTACGTGTACGCCTCGCACGTGGAACTTCCCACCCAGTTTCTGTCGCCGTTCTGGAATCGCCGTACCGATCAGTACGGCGGTAGCTTCGAGAACCGGGCACGGTTCTGGCGCGAAACCATCGAGAAGGTCAAAGAAGCGGTCGGCGATGACTGCGCGATCGCGACACGCCTGTCAGTCGACACCCTGCAGGGCGGCAAAACCGGATACCAGGTGGACGGTGATGGGATCCGATTTGTCGAACATGTTGATCACCTGGTCGATCTGTGGGATCTGACCATCGGTTCGACATCGGGAAATGAATGGGGTCACGATGCCGGGCCGTCGCGATTTCTGCCGGAGAATCACGAGGCGCCCTATACCGGTCGCATCAAGATGAACAATCACACTGACAAGCCCGTGGTCGGCGTCGGCCGAATCACAAACCCTGACACCATGGTTCAGATCATCAAGTCACGACAGTTCGATCTCATCGGAGCTGCCCGGCCATCCATCGCCGACCCCTTCTTGCCGAAGAAGATCGAGGAAGGCAGGCTTGACGACATCCGGGAGTGCATCGGTTGCAATCAATGTATCGCCCGGTGGGAACTCGGCGGCGCAGCCCAGATCCAATGCACCCAGAATGCCACCGTCGGTGAGGAGTATCGCCGGGGTTGGCACCCCGAGATCTTCACGGCTGCGAGAAACCGAGAGAAGTCGGTACTCATCGTCGGTGCGGGCCCCGCGGGCATGGAGGCAGCTGTCGTACTGGGCAAGCGACAGATGGAGGCCGTCCATCTACGTGATGAGAGCGCCAAGCTCGGTGGGGCTCTGAACTGGATCACCAAGCTTGGATATTCAGATGGCCAGGACACCGGAGAGCGCTGGCAGAACCGTGGCCTGGCCGAATGGGGTCGGGTGACCGACTACCGGGAGATCCAGCTCGCCAAGCTTGCGAACGTCGCCGTCTACTTGGACTCACCGATGACCGCAGCGAGCGTCCTCGATTACGGTGCTGAGATAGTCATCATCGCCACGGGTGCACGATATGCCACCGACGGCATGAATGCCCTGACGCACGAACCCATTCCGGGTGTCGACACAACGCTGGACTGGCAGGCGACCCCGCCCGAGGTTGTCCTCGGCGGGAAGCGCGTGGGCAAGAGTGTGCTCATCTACGAGAGCGAGGAATACTACGCAGGCGCCTCGGTGGCCCAGATGCTGGCCGCCAAGGGACACGACGTGACCCTGGTGACACAACACGTCCAGGTGGCGAGCTGGATGAACTTCACCCTTGAAGGCACGTTCGTGCAGACCGACCTCCGACGGCTGGGCGTCAAGATTCTCACCCAGACCATGGTCGATCAGGTCCAGCCCGGTGTGGTGACCACATCCAGCATCTGGACTCCCGACCACAAAGAGCATCATCAGGTCGACACGGTGATCATGTCGAGCGCCCGGGTACCCAATGACGGTATCTACCGGGAACTCCGGAGTCAGCCAGACAACCTCAAGGAGGCTGGCATCGACGGGTTGTATGTGGTCGGGAGCGCCAACGCGCCGGGAATGATCATCGATTCGGTCTTCCAGGCCCATCGCCTGGCACGTGAGATCGATTCCGAGGACCCGATGAACCCCCTACCGTTCATCCGCGAGCGCCGACTGTGGGGATCCACAGACAACGCCGACTACGACCGCATACTGCCGAGACTCGAGAACGCCTGAGGTATCTGCGTCCGTCGGCATCAACGAGCAACGTCGAATTTGAGAAGTGTTGTAACCAACCATCATACGTTTCCCTCTTCCGGAGATTGTTCGGGGTCGAATCGCAACTTCAGGAGACGCCCTCGATGACCAGCCCGGAAGACGGTTCGATTGGCCCCGCAACGAGGAGGAGATTCATGCTACCGAGATTGTTCGCTCCAAGATTCCTACGCACGTGCGTCGCGGCATTGCTGAGCGTCATGCTTGCCGCTGCAATGACAGCGTGCAGTGGCGAGTCGGGTGGGGGTGATCCCAAGACGATCAATCTCCTCACCTACGAGACCTACCACGACCCAGCGTGGCTCGACGAGTTCACGCAAGCAACAGGTATCAAGGTCAACGCGACAACGGTCGGTGCGCCGCCTGAGCTGTTCGCCAAGCTCAAGGCAGACCCGGAACGGTTCGATGTCGTGGTGACAACCTCTGGCTGGTACGACGAGTTCGCAAGAGCCGATCTTCTCGAACCCATCGACGCCAGCATGGTCACCAACTCCCCTGACCCGGGTTTCGACTGGAAGTCGGTGACGTCCTCCGGTGGCGCCCAGTACGGGGTGCTCTACAACTGGGGCGATCAGCCGCTGGCTTGGCTCGATGGCTCGATCCCGAACGATCCCGCCCTGGCCAAATACATGGACTCCGAGGGGCGCCCGAATGACTGGAACATCCTGTGGGATCAGGCTTTTGCCGGCAAGGTATCGGTGTTCGATGATGTAACCTCTGTGCTGCCGATGATCCCCATGGCACTGGGGCTACCCGATCCGTACCACCTCGACGACCAGCAGTTCGGCGAAGTGAAGAGCAAACTCGACGCGCTTCGGCCTCAGATCAAGCGGCTCACCAGTGGGTACAACGACCAAGCCAGCCAATTCACCACCGGCGAGGCCACCATTGGCTACCTCAACATCATCTCCGAAGTCGCGATGCTCCGAGATCAAGGGGTGACGTTGAAGGTGAACCACGAGATCAAGCAAGGCGTGCCAGCGTGGAGCGACGCCTACTCGATCACGAAAGCCGGCGCACAGAAGGCAGATTCGGTGTACAAGCTGATCAACTACAGCACTGATGTTCCGTGGCAGGCGCGATTCATCGCCGCAACAGGCAATTCGGGAACTTTGAGCCTCGAACAGGCCAAGTCCGCGAAGGCGGTTGAAGCAGGGTTGACGCCCGAGTTACTCAATACCACATTGATTCCTGCCACCGCCTCTGGAGAGACCTTCTTCAAGAACCTGAAGTTCTTCGAGCCGGTCGAAGACCTCAACAAACGAGTCGAACTCTGGAATCAGTTCAAACTCGGCGTGACCTAGGACGCGCTGTCACGGTTCACCGTGCCCCGTGACGGCGGCGATGTCTATCTTGACATCGCCGCCGTCACGGTCGACACCGTGCAGCACTGACGCCGGGATACGAAACACCCGCCCCGGGGTGGCCGGCCACGCCAGCCGCTTGGCGGTCACCACGCGGCCGTCCTGTGTGACAGTGACTTTCGGCAATCGCACCAGGTGATCGGTCCACGCGAGCAGTCGCCCACGCGGCGGCACCGTCGCCCCGGGTCCCAATAGCCCGGGCGACATCCAGCGCAGCGCAGCGCCGGCGCGCAGCCGCACCCCGGCGGCTCCGGCGACGGTGCTGCCGATCAGATGGCGCTGGACCGATTCGGCGACGAAAGTACCGTCCAGAGCGGCGATATCGGCGGTGTCGACTGCGTGCAGGACGTTACCGGCGGCGAAGACGCCTGGCCGGCAGGTGCGCAGCGACATGTCAACCAGCGGGCCCCTGGTCGCGGGGTCCAATTCGATACCCGCGCTGCGGGCCAGTTCATGGTCGGGGATCCAGTCGCCGGTGAGCACCACGGTGTCGCAGTCGACGATGCGGCGGGCACCGGTGTCGAGGTCTTCGATCTCGACAGCCCGCACCCGGGGGCGGCCGATGATGGCGCTGACGCGGCTGCGGGTGGCAACCGGGACCCGGAACAAAGCCCGACCACCGATGTTGAACGCGCCGTACGATTCTGGGGAGCGGTAGCTCGTTGTCATCAGCACCGTCTGCGCGCCGGCATGGCGCAACGTCATCACTGCAGACCAGCTGACCAGCTCGCCACCTACCACGACGGCACGGCGGCCGACCGGCTGGTGGTGCAGGTGCACGAGGTTCTGCAGATAGCCGGTGGTGTACACCCCGGCCGGCCGGTCGCCCGGGATGAGCCGCGCGGTGCGGGGACGTTCCCGGGCTCCGGTCGCCATGACCAGCGCCTTCGGCGTGACGCGCAGCAGTCCTTGTGGTGTCGTCACCCGCAGCGCGTTGTCGGGGTCGATCGCGGTGACCATCGCCTGGGTCCGGATCCGCACACCGGCGGATTCAGCCTGACCGACAAGACGTTTGGCGTAGTCCGGCCCGCTGATGAAGGTGTGCTGATCGCGGATTCCGTAACCGAGGTGATCACTGTGGCGGGGTATGCCACCCGCGGTCTTCTCACGGTCCAGGACCAAGACGTCACGGCCGTGTTCACCGGCCAGGGCAACAGCTGCCGATAGTCCGGCCGGTCCCGCGCCGATGATCGCGACATCGGGGCACAACTGGTCGACGGTCATCCGACAATCTCCTCGACCTGCGTGGCCAAGGACGTTCGGGGTGTGTCGCGGTACTGCTCCATGAGCGCACCGACCTCGGCGCCGCAGAAGAAGCCCTGACAGCGGCCGTTCATGGCACGGGTACGGCGGCGCAGCCCGTCGAGGCCCGCGGGCGGGATCGGCGAGGCGTAGGCATCTCGGATCTCCCCCACTGTCACACGTTCACAGAAGCAGACCACGGTGCCGTAGGCGGGATCTGCTTCGATGGCCGCAGCATCCTGGTAGGGGCGGGTGAAGGCCTCACCGATGTTGGGCATCCGCGGCGGTTCGGGCACCCCGGCACGACGCTGGGGCAGTGCTTCCGCGCCGGCCAGCAGTTCCTCCACGTGCTCGGCAACCGCCATCCCCGAAGTCAGCCCGGTCGAGCGGATTCCACCGATCAACACAAAGCGCTGCGCACGGTCGCAGTCGATCACGTAGTCGGCGTGCTCGGTGGCAGCACGCAGGCCGGAATAGCTGGCGGTCACCTCTTCGTCGAGCAGTTCCGGCATCAGGGTGCGGCCCTTGGTCAGCAGGAATTCGAATCCGGCTTCGCTGGTCGCCGTCGCCGACCGGTCGTCCATGTCCTCGGCGGTGGGACCGAGCATGACGTTGCCGTAGATGGTGGGACTGACGAGCACCCCCTTACCGCGCGACGTCGGCACGGGCAGCACGATCTTGTCGACGAGATGGCGGGCCAATTTGTCGTAGACCAGCAGTTCACCGCGGCGAGGGGTGACGTGGAAACGGCTGTGCCCCAGCTGTTCATCGAGGAGGTCGGCGCCCAACCCGGCGGCGTTGACCACCCAGGATGTGGTGATGTCACCGCGACTCGTGTGCACCGTGGTCCGCTCGGCACCGACACTGAATCCGGTGACGGCCGTTGCGGTGCGCAGGACGACGCCACGGTTCACCGCGTCGGTGGCCAGGGCGAGGTTGGTGGTCCAGGTGCAGATGATGGACTCGTCGGGAACGGTGAGTCCACCCAAGGCACCCTCACCGAGGTGCGGCACCTGCCGGTAGACCTCCGCGGCGTCGACGATCTGACAATGGTGGTAGCCGTTGTCGGCGGCTTTGGCCTGCAGGCCCGGCAGTGCGGCGAGTTCCTCGTGGTTCCAGGCCACCAGCAGCGCGCCGGTGTGTTCGACCGGGATGCCGGTGGCCGCAGCATAATCCGACAGCAGCTCGTAACCGCGCGCAACCAGCCGTGACTCCAGCGTGCCAGGTTTCGCGTCGAACCCGGTGTGCAGAATGGCGGTGTTGGCCTTGCTCGTGCCGTCGCCGACATCGTCGCGGGCCTCGACGAGCGCTACCCGGTGGCGGTAGCCGGCCAGGGTGCGTGCGACGGCGGAACCGACGATGCCGGCCCCGATCACCACGTAGTCGTAGTCGGCGGTCTGAGTCATCAGCAGTGTCCTTCAGGAAAGGGTGGCGGTCACCGCGGAACGCCAGCGGTGCCGGAAGTCGGCGGCCCGGTCGGCGGACCAGCGCGGCGAATAGGTGGTCGACGGGGTCCAGGCGGCGACGGCGTCGTCGACGCTGAGGGTGGAGTCAGTGGCCAGACGGGCACATGCCGCGGCGCCCAACGCGGTGGCATGCGGAGACGGTGACACCTCGACCGGCAGGCCGGTGACATCGGCGCAGGCCTGCATCAGCCGGGTGCTGCGGGTCAGCCCGCCGTCGACCCGCAACGTGTCGAGCGCATCGGTCAGGTCGCCGTCGATGGCGGTGATCACTTCAGCAGTCTGTGCGGCCAGTCCGTAGAGCACCGCGGCGATGACGTCGGCGCGCGTGGTCGCCAGCGTCATACCGGTGAGCGCCGCCGTGGCATCAGGGCGCCACCAGGGAGCGGCCAGCCCGGCCAGCGCCGGTGAGAACATGACCGTGCCTGGGTCGTCGGCGGCGACCAGATCGAGGTCGGCTGCACTGGTGATCAACCCGAGATCGATCATCCACCGGATCGCGGACGCGGCGGTATATGCCTGACCGTCAACACAATAGGTGTTGGTGTCGCGCAACTGCCAGGCCACCGAACAGGTCAACCCCGTGCTGGACCGAACCGGGGTGTTGCCGACGTTGGCGAGCACGAAGACGCCGGTGCCGAACGTGGCCTTGGCGGCGCCCGGGGTCAGGCAGCGCTGCGCCAGCAGCGCCGCCTGCTGATCGACGATCAGCCCGCCCACGACAGTGGGGGCGCCGAAGGCGTCGGTCTCGCCAATGACGGCGTCGTTGGCCACGATGGTCGGCAACGGCTCGGCGGCCAACCCGAACAGCTCGAGCAGCTCGTCGTCCCATTTTGTGGTGTCGATATCGGTGAGCAGGGACCGGCTCGCGGTGGTGGTGTCGGTGACGAATTCGCCGGTGAGGTGATGCGCCAACCACGTGTCGGTGGTGGTGACCACCCCGTCGGAGGTGACGTTCTGTCGCAGCCAGGCCATCTTCGGCGCCGAGAAGTAGGGGTCCAGGACCAGGCCGGTGCGATCCGCGATCCGCTGTGCTGCTTCAGATTTGCTGCGGCACAAAGCTTCAGAACGGCGGTCCTGCCAGACCACCGCCGCGGACAATGGTGCCCCAGAGTCGGGGTCCCACACCAGGACGGTTTCACCCTGATTGGCGATCGACACCGCCTCCACGCGGGAGCCGGACTGCTCGACGGCCTGTCGGCCGCTGGCCAACACCGAGTCCAGCAGTTGCTGCGGATCGTGTTCCACCCCGCCGTCGGGCAGGTAGGTGGGCCGGACGGTGGCCTCGGCGACCGCCAGGATCTCGCCTTGGTCGCCCACCACCACGGCCTTGGTGCCCGAGGTGCCCTGGTCGATGGCGAGCACGGTCATGGCCGGGCCTCGTCCCAGCGGGGCGCGCCGATACTGATCTGGTAGCGCGCCGTTGGATCGTCGATGCGCCAGATGTCCACATCACCGTCGAGGTACGTCACCATCCAGCACCGCCCCGCCGCCGACGGCACGGTCATGACGATCTGTGCCCAACCGCTGGCGGGCTGCCCCTGCGGGCCGCGCCGGCGAATATAGCGGCCCACCAAGGCATCGGGATCGGCTGCGGGAGCCGGACTGTCGTGGTGAACGGTCATGACAGGCTGACGACCACTTGCTTCTGGCGGGTGTACTCCTCGAGCCCGGCCGAGCCACCCTCTTTGCCGTAACCCGAACCCTTGACGCCGCCCAGCGGACCTTCGGGTCCGACCGCCATGTGGTTGTTGACCCACACGACACCGGCGTCGATGGCGTTGACGGTACGCAGGGCCCGCCCGATGTCGCGCGTCCATACCGAGGCGGCCAGGCCCTGGTCGACGGCATTGGCCTTGGCGATAGCGTCGGCCTCATCGGTGAATGTCTGCACGGTGGCGACCGGTCCGAAGATCTCCTGCTGCACCAGGGCATCGTCCTGGCTCACGCCGGTGATCAGGGTGGGTTCGTAGAAGAACCCCGGCCCGTCCACGGCATGCCCGCCGGTCACCACGTCGGCGCCCGCGGGGCGACCGTCGACCAGACTCACGACCCGATCGCGCTGCGCCCGCGAAATCAGCGGTCCCAGAACGGTATCCGGGTCCGCTGCGTCACCCGTCTTGACCGCGCCGAGGCTGGCGGCCAGCGCGGCGACGAAGCGGTCGTGCACACCTTCGCTGACCAGCAGCCGGGTCGAGGACATACATTCCTGGCCGGCGTTGAACAGCACGCCGTTGGTCAGGATCGGCAGCGCGGCATCGAGATCGATGTCGTCGTAGATGATCACCGGCGCGTTGCCGCCGAGTTCGAGCACCAGGCGTTTGGGTGCGATTCCGGCCGCCGCGGCGATGCTGCGCCCCGCCGCCGTCGATCCGGTGAACGACACCAGCGCGACGTCGGGGTGACGGACGAGCGAGTCACCGATCACCGAACCACTGCCGTGCACGACGTTCAGGACGCCGGGAGGCAGCACTTCCTGGGCCAGTTCGGCGAAGCGGGTGGTGGCCAGTGGTGTCAGTTCGGCGGGTTTGATGACGACGGTGTTGCCGGCCGCCAGCGCGGGGCCGATCTTCCAGACCGCCTGCCACAGCGGGAAGTTCCATGGCGTGATCCCCAGGACCACCCCCAGCGGTTCGCGCCGCACGTAGCTGGTGTTGTCCGCCACGAACTCGCCGGCCGACTGGCCCGACAGTGCGCGCGCCGCTCCGGCGAAATGGCGTAGTGCGGAAGCGATTCCGGGAAGTTCTTCGCCCCGGGCCGCGGCCGTGGGCTTACCGGCGTCGAGTGTCTCCAACCGGGCCAGCTCGTCGATGTTGTCCTCGATGACCGCGACCAGTTGGTGCAGCAGCTCCGAGCGTGCGCCCGGCGTGCGGGCCGCCCACGCAGGGAACGCCGCGCGAGCCGCGGCCACCGCCGAGTCGGCATCACCGACAGTGGAATCCATCAGCTCGGTGAGCACCTCGCCGGTCGACGGGTTGAGGATCTCGCGGACCTCACCGGAGGACCCCGTGACCGACTTCCCGTCGATGACGTTGTTGACCGTGAGCTGTGTTGTCATGACTGACAGTGCCTTTCGTGAGCTGGATGAAGCTGATGGTGGTTTAGAGGTGACCGGCTTGCGTATCGACGGTCTTGCCGCGCCGGCTCTTCGGGATCGTCATGTAGATGACGCCACCCGCGGCGATCACCGCGAGCATGCCCAGGCCGACATGGATGGGATCCGAGTAGACCAGCAGTGCGCACAGCACCACCGACCAGATGATGGCGAGAACGAAGATGACGGGGCTGAGCTTGCCGTAATGCCACGGGTGGGCCGGCAACTTCTTCTTCAGCAGCGCGTACAGCCCGACCGTGACCACCACGCCGTAAGCCAGGCCCCAGGCCAGTGCGGTCATGGCGGCCAGCACCGACAGCAGTGAGGACCACAACGCGAAGACCACCGAGATCGCCGCGATGGTCAGCGTGGCGTTGATGGGAATCCGCTGGCCGCTGACCTTACGCATCCACGAAGCGGCCGGGATCTGGCCGTCGCGAGCCTGTGACCACAACACGCGAATACCGGTGAGCTGCAACATCACCACCGCCGCGAACAGCGCCACGATGGCAACCGCTTCGAAGATGTTGGCGAATGCCGAACCGACTGCGGTGTCCAGGATGTCTTTCACGGGCAGGGCGCTGCTCATGATCGCGGGCACATCCTGGATGGCGAGCATCAGCAGCCCGATCATGACGACACCGACGATGTAGGACGAGACGTTGGCCAGCACCGAGGCCATCGGTGCCTTGCGGGCGGCGTCGATGGTCTCTTCGGAGGCGTTTCCGGTGGCGTCGAATGACGAGATCGCGTACGCGGGCAGGATCATCGCGAACAGGAAGGGCACGAACCAGTTGCCGCCGGTGGCGGTGCCGCCCGAGTCCGACAGGATCGACAGCGGCTGCGTCGGGTGCTTGACGACCAGCAGCACGCCGATCAATCCGACGACACAGATCACCTCGGCGACGACGCCGATGTTGTTGAGCACGGCGGCGACCTTGACGCCGGCGATGTTGATGATGGTCGCCAGCACGATCAGCCCCAACGTCCACGGCAGCGCGTCCACCGCGTCCTCGAAGGTGACGCCGAACCAGCCCGCGATAAACGGTGCGATGCTCACCGAGCACGCGGTGACCGCGACGGTGTGCGCGATCAGCAGCCACCATCCGGTCTGCCAGGCAAGCCATGGTTTGTTCGTGATGCGGCCGGTGATCTGGTACACCCCGCCGGCCAGCGGGTAGGACGACACCAGCATGGCCACCGCGAGGCCGACGGTGAAGACCTGCAGGGCGCCGCCGACCAGGAATGACCAGAAGGCGGCCGGACCGAAGAACCCGATGCCGACGATCAACGTGGTGAAGATGCCCGAGGCGATGGCGATCGAGGTGAACTGCACACCGAACGCCGAGAACAGCCCCAGGCTTCGGTTGAGTTCCTGCTTGTAACCGAGCTTCTCCAGCAGCGCGGCATCGGCATCGACGACGGGCGGATTGTGCACACCAGGCTCGGATGCGCGGTGCGCCGCGACACCCGGCTGGTCGGGGGTGATTGCCATTGATGACCTCGTCTTGTTGAAGGGAATTGAACTGCGATCCGACCGCCCGACGCGGTCGATCTCCATATTGACTAACTGTCGACAATTTTACACATGGCCAGACGTGATCGCAATCACCTTTTCCAGCAAATCTGTGAAACGTCGGCCGTCAGAGCGATCGAGGTCGACAACGGTGCGAACACGGCATGCAGAGGCGCCGGAGCAGTGCTGCAGGGGAGGTCAGGCCACGGAACGCACCAGCGCGGCGGAGTCAATCACCATGCATCGCAAATGTTTGTCGTTGCCGACGAAACGTCAGCCGACCGGCCCGGCCGCGCGAACCTCGATGGAGGCCGTCACTCATGCATCCTTACGGGCGACCGCTTCGGCCTCGGCCTGCGGCAGTCCCCCGTGCACGTGGACACACATCTCCGCGGTGATGGCGTCCAGATCGCCGGAGTCGATGATCTTCAGCAGCCGCTGATGGGTGGCCACCATCTCGTGCAGATCCGAGAACAACAGATGATCGGCCGAGAAGAACAGCTGCAGCTGCGCCTCCCAACTGCGCCACAGGTCGAGCAGCAGCTTGTGCCCGGATAGCTCGTAGAACGCGCGGTGGAAACTCATGTGCGCGTCGATGGTGGCAGCGGGGTCGTTGTTGTCCGCGCCGATCATCATGTCCTCGAGCGCGCGCGTCACCTTCAGGCGGGTCGCGCCGCCCTTCAGCCGCGGCATGGCAAGCTCGATCGCGTACGGCTCCAGGCGTTTCCGCAGGCTGGCGATCTCGGCGATGTCTTCCTCGCTGACCGTGGCGACGAAGGCGCCGCGGTACGGAATCTTCTCGACCAACCCTTCCTCGGACAGCAGTGCCAGCGCTTCGCGCAGCGGCGCCCTGCTGACCCCGAGGTCACTGGCCAGGTGGGTTTCACGCAGCGGGCTTCCTGGCTTGAGTCGTCCTTCGAGAATCGCGGCACGCAAGACCTGGGCGACCGAACCCGGCGTTGTGCGCTGGGTGATGCGCCCCAGCGACACCGCCTCGTGATTCGCCGTGGCGACCGACCGCAGTGATCCCTGGGCAACTGATTCAGACATCGACGTCCTTCCACCGGGCCACGCACGACGACGATCTACCACCCGCCGAGCTGCTGCCTAACTGTCGACAATACCTGTGTATCTACCCGAATTCCCCGGTCAACTCACGGGTTCATTCCCCCGCCGCAGAGACGTAGATGAAACCGCGCTCCAGGACGGGCTCGAGAATTCCGGTTTCGAGTTCGTTGGCGGCATCCTCGAGTCCGGCGGGATCGCGGTGTTGGCCCGGGTAACCGACCAGGGCCTTGACTTCTGGCGTCATGAAATAAGCGCCGGCAATAACCGATGACAGCGGGTCGAAGGTGAACTTGTCGCCGGCCCACATCGCCTTGAGCGCGTCGTGCATGTCGGCGTCGGCGACGTCGCTCAGTTTGACCACAGCGGTCAGCACGGCGTCGAAGACGTCGGCGCGGGCCGCCAGCGCGAGGTGCAGGTAGGGCACGAACTGGTCGGCGTCGCTGGCCTTGGGATTCGGGCCGGCAGCCGGGATGAGCGTGTCGGCGATCCGCAGCAGCGTGGCCTGCTCTTCCTCGGTCAGCGGCCGCGGCGGTTTGGTGCGCCGCGTGGGGACCGACAGTCGCAGGACAGCTGAATTGGTGTTCATACCAGTGCCTTTCGGGCCGCGACGTTCTCGACGACTTTCCTGCCGACCCGCAGCGCCAATGCGCTGATGGTGCAGGTGGGGTTCGCCGAACCGGAGGTGACGAAGATGCTGCCGTCGGCGATGTACAGGTTGTCCACATCGTGGGTCTTGCCGTAGGAGTCCACCACCGACGAGGCCGGGTCGTCTCCCATGCGCGCCGTGCCCAGTAGGTGCCCGGGCTGATCGATCCACAACTCCTGGGTGATGATCTCGGTCGCGCCGGCCACCTGGTGCGCCTCGACCATCCGGTCGACGGTGTACTTCAACAGCTTTCGGGTGTTGTCGCTGATCCGGTACTCGATCTTCGGAGCGGGCAGCCCGTCGGAGTCGACGAGCGTGCTCGACAGTGTCACCCGGTTGTGCTCCTCGGGCAGATCCTCGGTGTTGGCGGCCCACAGGATGCCGTTGCGGGCGCGGCGGGCGACGTCGTGGATCTTCGGTCCCCACAACTCGTCGAAGTCACGCTCGCGGTGCGCCTCGATCACGTTGAGCAGGCCGGGAGTCGGCAGCGCGTGCAATTTTGAACCGCGCACGAAACCGCGCGATGTGTCGGTCTCGTAGAACTGCATCGAGTGGATCAGTTGGCCGGCCGGTCCGCGCCAACTCTCCAGATCCTCTTCGTAGTAGCCCAGTGCGGTGCAGTTGGGGTGCAGCATCAGGTTCTTGCCCACCAGCCCCGAGCTGTTGGCCAGTCCGTCGGGATGCTGGTCGTTGGCCGATAACAACAACAGTCGAGGTGTGCCGACACCGTTGGCGCACAACACCACCGCGTGCGCAGGCTGGAAAATCACGTCGCCGGCGCGATTGATGTACTCGACCCCCGTGGCCAGCCCGTCGTCGCCGGTCACCACGCGTCGTACCCGTGCGCCGGTCAGCACCTCGGCGCCGGCCTTCTGGGCCTGCGGCATGTAGATCAGGTCGAACGAGGCTTTCGCCCCCTGCGGACAACCCCATTCGCAGACGCCCCAACGCCCACACTGTTCGAGCGTCTTGTGTTTCTGGCTGGCGATCGCGTTGGTGCCGGGCCACCAGTGCCAGCCCAGCTCGTTGGCAGCCTCGGCGGCCTTGACGCCGGGCTTACCGAGTGGATGCGGTGGCAGCGGATAGTCCAAGCCGTCTGGATAGGCAGTGTCACCGCCCAATCCGGCGACACCGATGAATTCGTCGACCTCGTCGTGATACGGCTTGAGGTCGTTGTATGAGATCGGCCAGTCGTCTGCCACCCCGTCCAGCGTCTTGACCCGGAAGTCCGACGGCAGCAGGCGAGGCCACTCGGCTCCGTAGTAGATCGAACTGCCGCCGACGGCGTTGAACATCACCGGCCACATGTCGGAATCCTCGACGTCGACCGGGTAGTCGGACGGCAGCGCCCGCACGTTCGGGTCGTGCGCCCAGTTGTGCTGGATCAGTAGCTCCCACTCGGGGAAGTTGGCCGGGAAGTCGCTGGGGTTGACCCAGTCCCCCTGTTCCAGACATATGACGCGCAAGCCGGCCGCCGCAGCGGTGTGGGTGACCACCGCCCCCGACGGGCCGGCGCCGATCACCACCACATCGACGATGTCGGACGCATGGCCATTCTCATCGGGTGTGTTGTCGGATGCCATGTGTCGGCCTCACTTTCTGCTCGGACCGGGCGGCTGTGGGCTGTGCCGCCAGACGATGTGTCAATGGTGCTGCGGGGCGGTTATTTTGGTCTTCCAGATCATGGCGCGGCACTCGGCGCCGGCTGCGGGCCCGACCGTACGCTCACGCGCCGGCCAGCACCCCGCCGTCGACGACGAACGCCGTTCCGGTGATGGCTGTCGAATGATCAGACAGCAGGAATGCCACGGAGTGGGCGATTTCAATCGGTTCGATCGCTCGACCGATGGGCTGGAAGTCGGGCAGGCCCGCCTCGAGCGCCTCCCGCCCGCCCAACGCCTCGTAATGCGGCACATTCAACGGGGTGTCGACGAAGCCCGGGCAGACGGTGTTGGCGCGAATTCCCTGCGCCCCGAAGTCCAACGCGATCGCCTTGGTCAGCGTCAGGACGGCGCCCTTGCTGGCGGTGTAGGTGGTCAGCAGTTTCTCGGCGCCGATCGAGTTGATGGACCCGAAGTTGACGATGGAACCGCCGCCGCTGCGCAGCAGTTCGGGAATCGCGTACTTCGAGCCAAGGAACACGCCCTTGACGTTGACGTCGAACGTCTTCTGGTAGTCCTCGACCGAGGCGTCGAGGATGGTGCCCGGAATCAGCACGCCGGCGTTGTTGACGATGCCATCCAGCTTGCCGAAGGTGTCGACCGTGAACGCAATGAGGTCTTTGACCTGTTGCTCGTCGGTGACATCGACAACGCGGCCGATCAGCCGGTCATCGTCGACCTTCAGCTGCGGCAGGTGGGCGTCGGAGCGCACCGTGGCCACTACCTGCGCGCCCTCGTCGTGCAGGTGCAGTGCGGTCGCCAGACCGATTCCGCGGGCTGCGCCCGTGATGATGACGGTCTTTCCAGCGAGCAAGGTGCCCATCTCTACGATCTCCTCGTTATTGTTCCATTGTCGACAATTGGTCAATCACCAGTGTGGCGGTCAATGTGATGTACGTCAAGCACAGCGACAGATTGGTCATTGGTCAGGCCGGTGCGTCGGTGCAGCCACGCACAGCCTCAGGGTCGAACCCGCCGGGCTGGTTGTGGGCAGTCAGCTGTGAGACCGCATATTTTCAATCGACCGATAGGGTCTGCGTGCCATGCTGGCGTCATGTCTGATCGCAGTGCGCTCCGCCACGTATTCGGCATGGGCAGTAGCCCGTTGGAGGGGCGGCGTGTCCTGGACCTGGCGGAGGGAATTCTGATCGCGTTACGCCGCTGTTCGGTCGAGGCGGCGTTCGCGGAATTGGTCGAAGTGGCGCACCGCCATGACATGAACGTATCCGCAACCGCGGCCGCGTTGGTGAACCTTGCGACCGATGCAAACGCCGCTGATCGCCACCCGGTCGAGGCAGCGGTGGTGCAATTGGAGTGGGGCAGTCTGCTGGCCGCGGGCGGGCACGACCGGTAGCACCACTGCGACAGAGCAGCTTGCCGTAGCGGCAAGCTCGTTGCCAGACAACGTGTTCGAACATTTGTCGAACGTGTGTTCCAATGGGTCTGACCGTCAGCCCGCTCACTGCGGGCATGTTCAGAAGGAGTACGCCGTGACGACGACTATAGACACTCCCCTCGAAGAAGCACTGCCCTTGGCCACCCCGGTCGACGACGCCCTGCCGGTCGGCGCACCCGAAGCGCCGAGCCCCGAGGCGGCTGCGGAGGAGAAGCCCAGGAAGGCACCGGCCAAGAGAACGGCGGGCAAGAAGACCAACACCCTCGAGCTGACGCTCACGGTGACGGGGACCGCCGACGGCGAATGGCGGGCCGAGCTCAAGCAGGGCACCACCTTCCTCGCCCGCGACCTCGCGGTGGCCGCTGCCGCCGTCTCACGCGCGGCCAGGGAACTACACGAGGATCTGTCCACGCCCATCGACGCGGTGATCGAGGAGGCGCGTTCCCAGCAGGCGGCCAGGGTTGCCGCCCTCGAGGCCGAACTCGAGACCGCGCGCAAGGTGCTCGCCGAGTTGGATTGAGCCCCACCGGGGCACCAGTGCCGCCGATCCCATTGACCAGTGATTTTCGCGGGGGCGAACCGATCCGTTTGTTGGCAGATTCTGAGTTCAGCAACGAAGGGATGCTCCCATGCCAGAAACCGTGGCGCCGCAGATGACGCCGCCCCTCCACGACGACTTCGCCCAGGCCGTTGTCGTGGGGGCGACCGGAGAAGTCGGTGCGGCCATCACAGCACGCCTGCGTAGCGCCGGGGTGCCGGTTGTCGCCGTCGCACGCGATCGGGACCGCCTCGATCGACTGACCGCCGGTGACGACGGAATCACTGCATGCCAAGCCGACATCGGCGATGCCTCGTCGGGCGAAACGATCGCCGCCGCCGTGTCCGGCCCGGTCCGCATGGTCGTGCAGACCGCGGCGGTCCCTCCGGCCGGGCCGCTGGCCACCATTGACCCCGATGCGCTTGGGCGGTCGGTGTCGTTGAAACTCGGCGGACTGCTTCGCCTCATCCGCGCGGTCGAGCACCGGTTCGTTCCGGGCACGCGCATCGTTGCCATCGGCGGACTGTTCGGCACCGAACCCACGCCGCAAACCTGCGGCGCGGGCGTGACCAACGCTGCGTTGACCAACCTGATTCGGCAACTCTCCGACGCGTACGGGCCCAAGGGGGTGACGGTGCACATGATTGCCCCGGGTGCGCTGGACACCGACCGTCTCCGCCGGTTCGCAGCCGAATCAGCTCGGACGCGCGGTGTCAGCGTGGAAACGGTCCTCGATGAGTACCGATCGCAGGCATCGTTGGGCCGATTGACCACGCCCGACCAAATCGGCTGGGCCGTCAGCGTATTGCTGTCCCCTGAGGCCGACGCGTTACATGGTGCAACACTCGCTTTGGACGGCGGGGCCCGTCGCGGGCTCAACTGAATCGACGACCTCATCGGTCATTGTCGCGTCGCAATGGAGGCTCCTCGTGGACGCCATCGATCTCGCCTATGTCGAGCGAGGAGTCCACGAGGAGCTGGTCGACCAATTGGCCGACCGGGAAGGATATTTCGAAGATGAGGGCGTCCGCCATCCGCGACGGGACACGCCGGGGCCATAGGTGTCGCGTCAATGATCATGGGAGCTCGTGTGGGCTCGCGCCCGTGAAATACCCTGGCCGCCGCTCCCCGGGTTCGTCCCGGAGTGCCCATCGGTGCACCGTCAACGACCAGTTGAGTCACGCTGCGCCAGTGCGGCGTCGAGTTCGCGCCGCGAACCGATGCCGAGCTTCGCGAAGATCTTGTGCAGATGCCATTCCACCGTACGGGTGCTGAGGAACAACTGCGCCCCGATCTCGGTGTTCGTACGTCGCTCGCGGGCGAGTTGCGCGATCTGCTCCTCCTGCGGAGTGAGCATGTCGTCATCGCTGCCGGACCTTCGGCGCACTTTTTCTCCGGTGGCCTGCAGTTCGCGCCGTGCACGGTCGGCGAAGCCGTTGGCACCCAGGTCAGTGAACGACGCATAGGCGGGTTTCAACTGCGCCCGCGCATCGATACGACGGTTCTGGCGACGCAGCCACTCGCCGTAGCTCAACCGCGCTCTGGCGACGTGCATCGTCATCCGGGTCCGGCTCAACCGCTCGATGGCTTCGCGATACAGCGCATCAGCGTCGTCGTCGGCGGCGACCAACGCGCGACTCCTGGCGGCCATGCCGCACGCGAAGTCGGTACCGCTCGCGACTGCGATGGCGCTCAGGTGTTCGGCTGCTTCTCCGGCCAATCGGGGCCGGCCACATCGACTGGCGGCTTCGACGAGTTCATACAACCCGCGCGAGGTCAGCAGGGGCACGACATCGCCGTCCTCGCCGGCCCTGCCCGCAGCATCGACGGCAGACGCATGCTCGGCAAGACCGTTGTAGAGCACCGCCCGCGCGTAGTCCACGTAGCCCAGCAGATGACCCTCCCCCCGCGACGTTGCCGCGGCGGTCAACGCGGCGATCTGCGCCAGCACCGCGCCCTCGTCGCCGCGCCATGCGTCCACCATCAGCGCGATCCGCGGTGCATGTGCGGCCGCAATCGCAGGATCGATGGTGTCCGCCTCGATCCGCAAGGTGTCGGCGCGCACCAAATCACCTGCGTACGGATAGAACTCGGCCAGGACACCGAGTTCGAGCGGCAGCCAACACAACATACCGCTGTTGCGCGCGAGCTCCGCTTGGGCATTCAGCAGGCTGTGAGATGCGCTGTCATCGCACAGGTGGAGCGCCATGGCATTGAAGGCGAAGCCTATCGAATCCGGGTCGGGTGATCCGTCGAGATACTGGCGCACCGCGTCTTTGAGTATCGGGGCACCGGTGACGTATCCGTCGGCGATCCAGGTGGCAATACCTCGGACCAGCGTTTGCGATGCAGGTGTCGGCGCCGGGTCGACGGGCAGCGACTGCGCCCCACGCGCGATGGCGAGCCGGATCTCGGGATCGCCGAGACGTCCCGCGTACATCGCTGCGACAAGCGCCTGCAGATAAGCCAGGCGCGCGAGATCGAGGTCCAGTTCGCGCAGCCGGGTCGCGGCGTGCAAGAGCATCGCCGGCGCCCGCCCACCGCGATACAACGTGAAAACGACTTGTGCGCGCAACAATTCGACCTTCGCCCGCTCGAGTTCGGTCAGCGGACCGGCTTCGGCTTCGGCCAGCAGCCGACCGACGGCATCGAGGTCACCGGCCGCATAGTCGGCTTCGGCAGCCTTCACCGCGCGCGACGACCGGTCGGTGACGTCGGGGGTCAACGCGACGGCCCGCTCCCAGAAGGCTGCGGCCGCGGCGAGCCCGCCCCGGCCCCGCGCACGGTCGGCCGAACCGATCAGCTCGGCGGCCACCTCCTCGTCTGGAGCCGCCGCGGCGTAGGCGCGATGCCAGGCCCGTCGATCGGGATCGGTGATCGGATCGGTCACTTCGGCGAGCGCCTTGTGCGCTGCCCGTCGCTCGTCGCCGGCCACCCGATATGCCGCCGACCGCAACAGCGGGTGGCGGAACCGCACCGTCGCGCCCACGGTCAGCAATCCGCCATCAACGGCAGCGGTGACGGCCTCCCAGCGCAATCCGATTGTCGCAGCGGCACGTTGGATCACGGCGGCATCCCCCACTGGATCCGCAGCGGCGAGCAGCACAAGCTGTTGGGTCTCTTTCGGCAGTGCACTGAGCCGGTTGCGATACTCGTCTTCGATACGACCGGTCAGCGTCGACCCGCCGACAGCCGAGAAGCCACCGGCAAATCCGGCTGTCGTCATGCGTGCACCGAGTTCCAGCAGAGCCAGCGGATTACCCTGCGTTTCATCGACAATCCGGTCGAGGACATCTTCGTCGATGCGCTTGACGGTGACCGAACCCAGTAGGCGACGTGCAGCGCCGTGATCCACACCGTCGACGCACAGTTCCGGCAGGCCGGCCAGATGATCAGGCGAGTTGACGGCCGCACGTGCGGCCAGCACCAACCCGATGGGTTCGGCGAGCAGGCGGCGTCCGATGAAGCCGAGCACCTGAGCCGAGGCCTGATCGAGCCATTGGGCATCATCGACGACGCACAGCATGGGCCCGAGTTCGGAGGCCGCGGCGAACAGACCGAGCGCCCCGAGCGCTACCAAAAACTTGTCGGGGCTCT
>CAMFLL010000113.1 GCA_945957405.1 uncultured Mycolicibacterium sp.
CGATCGGCAACCAGAGTGACGTCACCGCGGCCGAACTGCTGGCCGACCTTGCGGGCCACGACGCCACCGAGGTGATCGCGGTCTATCTCGAGGGCTTCACCGACGCCGCCGCGCTGTTCGACACGCTGCGGACGCTCGCCGACGCCGGTAAGCCGACGGTGTTGCTGACCGTCGGCGCCAGCAGCGCCGGCGCTCGAATTGCGCGTTCCCACACCGGGTCACTGACGTCGGCGGTCGACATCATCGATGCCGCGTGCCGTAAGGCGGGTGTCGTTCGGGCCCGGACGCCCGGCGAGGTCATCGACATCGGCCGTACCTATCTCGCGGCACCACGCCCGTGTGGGCGGCGCGTCGCCATCATCGGCGACAGCGGTGGTCAGTGCGGTATCGCCGCCGACGTGGCGGCGGGCCTCGGGCTCGATGTACCGCAATTCTCGGCCGAGGTGTGCGCCGACCTGGCGCAGCGACTGCCGAGCGGAGCCGCGACGGCCAATCCGGTCGACCTCGCCGGTGCCGGTGAAGCCGACCTGCACACCTACGCCACAGTGGCCAAGAACCTGATCGGCACTGGAGAAATCGATGCCGTGGTGCTGACGGGGTACTTCGGCTGCTACGCACGTGACGTTCCGGCGTTGGCCACCATCGAGTCCACCGTGATCGGGCGGCTCGGCGATGCGGTTCGACGCACCGGGATACCTGTCGTGGTGCACACCATGGGCGCCGATTCAGACGCCGCGGACATCATGTGGCGCCACGGTATTCCGGCCTACGATCGCATCGAGTCGGCACTGCTGGCATTGTCGGCGGCCGCCACCGGGCCCATCGCCGCGCCCACTGCTGTGCCCCCGGCTTATTCGGCGTGCCGGCCGGTGCGTCCCGGCTACTGGGCCGCGCGGGAGGCGCTTGCCGAGATCGGGGTGTCCTTTCCGCCCGCGGTCATGGTGCGGACCGCCGCCGAGGCCGAGGCGGCCATCACGACGCTGACCCTACCCGTCGTGCTCAAGGCCGGCTGGCTCGATCACAAGAGTGAGGTCGGTGGCGTCGTCACCGGAATCGCCGATCGCACTGAACTTCTCGCCGCGTTCGACGCCATGTACTCCCGACTCGGCGACGGCGAGTACGTGATCGAGGAACAGGACCGTCGTCGCGACACCGTGGAGATCCTGGTGGGTGCGCGCCGCGATGCGGCGTTCGGACCGGTTGTGGTGGTGGGCGCCGGCGGCACCGAGGCCGAGATGCATCAGGACGTCCGTGTCGAACTGGCCCCGGTGTCGGTCGACACCGCACGCGCCATGCTCGACGGGCTGCGGTGCGCGCCGCTGTTACGGGGCTGGCGCGGCAGGCCCGCCACCGACGTCGCGACGCTCGCCGAACTGGTCGCGCGCGTGTCGGAGTACATCGCCGTGCGTGGCGACGTGGACGAGATCGAACTCAACCCCCTGCGCGTCGCGGCCGACGGAGTCGTCGCCGTGGACGCGCTGTTGACAGCGAACCCGAGTGAACAGGACCCAGCCCTTGATCAATCTTGACCTCAGCCGCGAGTTCGATCAGCGGGTCGCCATCATCACCGGTGGCGGTTCCGGGATCGGGCAGGCGGTCGCGTTACGCTGGGCCGCCGCCGGTGGCCGGGCCGTTGTCGTCGGTCGGCGCAAGGAGGCCCTCGACGAGACGGTCGAGCGGATCGAGCGCGCCGGTGGCGCTGCGCAGGCCGTGGCCTGCGATGTGCGCGACCATGAGGCCGTCGCCCGTGCCGTCGACAATGTGCACGACACCTACGGCCGGATCGATGCCCTGGTGAACAACGCCGCGGGCAATTTCATCGCCCGCGCCGAAGAGCTGTCGCCCAATGCGTGGAAGGCCGTCACCGACATCGTGCTCGGCGGCACCTTCCACTGCACCAGCGCGGCGGGTCGACACATGCTGACAGCGGGGCGGGGCGCGATCGTCAACGTCGTGGCGAGTTATGCCTGGCACGGCCATCCCGGCACGGTGCACAGCGCCGCGGCCAAGGGCGGCGTGGTCGCGATGACGCGCACGCTGGCCGTCGAATGGGGAGCCAGGGGAGTGCGGGTCAATTGCATCGCCCCCGGGCCCACCGAGACCGCGGGCGCCGGTGCGGCGCTGTGGCCCACTGATCAGGCCCGCGCCGACGTGCTCGCCAGCGTGCCCGCCGCCCGCTTCGCCACCCCCGAGGAGATCGCCGAATCGGCGGCATACCTCTTGAGCGATCGTGCCGCCTATGTCACCGGCGACGTCCTGGTTGCCGACGGCGCGCAATGGCTTGGCAAGGCCATCTACACCGATCCCCGCGTCGCCGTCTGACGACTGACGCCATCACCGACCGACCCACGAGGAGACCCATGAGCACCACCGTTGCGGCCTGGCCGCTGACCGACGAACAGCGCCAGATCGTGGCGCTGTGCCACGAATTCGCGGCCAAGGAGATCCGGCCCCGCGGCCGCGAGGTCGACGAGGCCGACACCGTCACGCCTGTCGACATCTTCGAGAAGGCCGCCGAGGTCGGCATCACCGACTTCATGATCCCCGAGGAGTACGGCGGCGGCGGATTCACCGACGTCTTCACCCAGTGCCTGGTGCAGGAGGAACTGTGCTGGGGCGACCCCGGCATCGGTAACCTGGTGTGCTCCAACGGTTTCTTCTCCGATCCGATCATGGTGCTCGGTACCGAGGAGCAGAAGAAGCGCTGGCTGTCACCGTTGACGGGCCCCAAGGCGCCGATGACGTCGCTCGCCACCACCGAGCCCGAATCCGGCTCGGACGCCGCGTCGATCGTCACCACGGCCACCCGCGTCGACGGCGGCTACCGCATCAACGGCCAGAAGGCGTGGATCTCCAATGCCGGCGCCGCACAGTTCTACGTCGTGTTCGCCAAGACCGATCCCGCCCAGCGTTCGGGCGGCGTGACGGCGTTCATGCTGCAGAAAGACACGCCTGGAATGACTTTCGGCGAGCCGATGAAGAAGATGGGGCAGCGCGCCATCGTCTGCCGCGAGATCTTCTTCGATGATGTCTTCGTGCCAGAAGAGGACCGCCTCGGTGACGAGGGGCAGGGGTTCTACGGCCTGATGGGAACCTTCGACATCTCCCGCGTTGTCCTCGGCGCGGCGGCGGTGGGCGCGGCCCGCGCGGCCTACGAGTATGCCCTGGATTACGCCAGGACTCGGAAACAGTTCGGCGTGCCGATCATCGAGCATCAGGCGGTGGCGTTCCGCCTCGCCGAGATGGCCACCCGGATCGAGGCGGCCCGCCTGCTGGTTCTGCACGCGGCCCGGATCATCGACAGTGGCGCGCCCGCACGGGGAATCGCCGCCATGGCGAAGCTGACGGCATCGGAGACGTCGATGTTCGTGACACATGCCGCGGTCCAGACCCTGGGCGGGTGGGGCTACTCGCGCGAATTCCCGGTGGAGCAGTGGATGCGCGATGCGAAGCTGGAGGAGATCGAGGAGGGTACCTCCGACATCATGAAGCTGGTGATCTCCCGCAACCTCTGAATAACCGACTGAGCAGTTATCATCGCTGGGTCCCCGAGTGTTCAGGAGGGCCCGTGCCGCGTCCCAACGTGGAAGCCGAGCGACGTCCGCAGATCCTGTCTGCGGCCTGCGAGGTGATCGCGACCGTCGGCGTGCCGGAACTGCGCCTGGCCGATGTGGCCAAGGTCGCCGGTGTCAGCTCCGGCACCGTGCACTACTACTACGAGACGAAGAAGGACGTCCTCAACGCGGCGTTCGTCTTCAACCTCGAGGAGTCGCTGAAGCGACGCGAGGCGCTGCTGCACGCCGGCAAGGGCAACCTCGCGATCCTCAACGATCTCGTCGAGTCGTACCTGCCGAAAGACGAAGTGTCCCATCGCGCTTGGCTGGTGTGGTTGGCGTTGTGGGCCGAGGCGGCCCGGGACGAAAATCTGCAGGCCGTCAACGATCGTCTGTACGGACAGTGGCGCTCCGTGGTGGCCGGGGTGATCGAGGCGGCCCAGGAAGAAGGTTCAGCGCGGCCCGGCAACGCCGGTCAGATGGCGAACATGCTCATCGGCATGCTCGACGGTCTCGCGGTGCAGGTGCTGTTGGGGTCCGGCGCGATGAGCTTGGCGGCCATGCGCAAGATCTGCAAGGCCTTCATCCGCGATGTGATCGCGCAATCCTGAGCCGGCTCAGATGTCGAGCACCAGCCGACCACACCCCTTGGCGCGTGACACGCAGATCAGCATCGCGGCACAAGTGGCGCGTTCTTCGGCCGTGTAGAGCTCATCCCGGTGATCGACGTCGCCGGACAGCACGGCCACCTCACAGGTGCCGCAGAATCCCATCTCGCAGGACGACGGGTGGTCGACACCCGCGGCGCGGACCGCTTCGAGCACCGTCTGGTCATCGCCGACCGACACCACCATGGCGCTGCGTGCCAATTCGACCTCGAATCCAGCGTCATTGCTGTCGCCGGCTGTCGGCGCTGAGGCCGAGAATCGTTCCAGGTGCAGATCGGGCAGTCGGCCGGCGCGCGTCATGCGGTCGGTGAGGGCGTCCATCAACGGCGCGGGACCGCAGCAGTACACCGCAGCGCCCGACGCCTCCTCGACGATCGCTGCGGTGTCGATGACGCCGTCGGTGTCCTGCGCCACGAGCTCAACGCCATCAGTGTCCAGTTCGTCGAGGAACGCGAAATGCCCATGTGTCCGGGCGCCATACGTCAACGTCCATTTGATCCCTCGGCGCTCGACCTCCCGGATCATCGGCAGCAACGGTGTGATTCCGATACCGCCGGCGACGAAGACATAGCGGTCGGCGTCGATCAGCGCGAAATTCGAACGTGGAGTACCGATCCGGACGGTCATTCCCGATCGCATCTCGCGGTGGGCTTCCACCGAACCGCCACGCCCGTCGATCAGTTCCAGGACGGCGATGCGGTAGTGCGTCCGGTCGGCCGGGTCGCCGCACAACGAGTACTGCCGGATGGCGCCGGACGGTAGATGCACGTCGATGTGCGCACCGGGCGCCCATTCGGGCAGTTCGGCTCCCTCGGGCCCGCAGAGTTCGAATGACGTGACCGACAGTGCCTCCCACCGGGTGGCGGCCACGCGGACCTCGATGGTGTCAGCAGCGGACATGCTCGGCGTCCTTGGTCCGGTTCATCAGTTCGCCGAATGCGCGACGGTAGTTGAGGGTGAACATGTCGGCAGGGACGGAGAATTCCTGCACCTCGGCATCCCAGGGTATTTCACGTGGTTCGACGTGCTCGACGATCGGGATGTCCTCCAGGTACACCATTTCCTCGACCCGCAGGCACTCCTCGAGGTCGGCGCCCTTGAACCCCACCTCGTTGGCCACCCCCCAGAAGATCTTCACCTGCTCATAAGAGACCGGGGAGGGAAAGCCCGCCACGACGCGCCTGCCGAGCTTCTCGTAATGGTAGGTGATGGAGGCGAATCCGGGTGCCGAGCAGCGGTACCGCATCATGCAGTCGCCGTCCTCCGCCCACTCGCCGGTGCCGGCGTTCAACGGCCGGTCCATCCACACGTCCAGCCCGTCGCGGGAGACCGTCAGCGGTTCGACGACCTCGGGGGTGGGACCCATGGAAACCTTGTGCACGAACGGGAAGTGCGCCACATCGCGGAAGTTCTCCACCGAGACACCTACGCCCACACCGGAGTCGATGGGCTCGGCCGCAAGCCATTCCAGGTCGACGCCGCCCCACTCGTCGACGTCATACATCTCGCGGATGGGGTCCTCGAGCACGGTCCAGACGTGTCCGTAGCGCTCGACGGCGGGGTAGCTGGCGATGGCCGCCTTTGGCGGAATCTTGCTCTGTTCGGCCAGGGACGGTATCCGGGTGCAGGCACCCCCGGTGCTGCCGAATTCCCACCCGTGGTACGGGCAGGCGATCGACGATGCGTGCACCTCGCCCCGGGACAGGTCACCGCCGCGGTGTGGGCAGCGGCGGGATTGCACGGCGATGCGCCCGTTCCCGTCGCGATAGACCACGAGTTTCACCCCGAGCAGTGTGGCGCGCTGCGGGGTGTCGAGGTCGCAGATCCTGGCGACGGGAAACCACGACCGACGCATGGCTCGCTCGGCGAGTTCGCGTTTCGTGACACGTGCGGTGGACGGGGGAGCGTCTGCGGTGATCGTCATGAGAATTCCTGTTTGTCGAAAGGTGTTGGGCCGCCTAGGCGGACGGGATCAGTGCGCCGCCGTTGACGGCCAGTGTCTGGCCGGTGATGAAGGCGGCGCTGTCGGAGGCGAGAAAGGCGACGGTGGCTGAGATCTCGGCCGGGTCGGCTATGCGACCAAGGGGAACTGCGGCCAGTTCCGCCTCGTAGACGTCGTCGGGGACCATCCTGGTCAGCACCGCACCGGGAGCCACGGCGTTGACCAGGATGCTGTCCGGAACCAATTCGGCCGCAAGCGTTTTCATCAGGCCGAGCTGGGCGGCCTTGGACACCATGTAGCCGTAGGAGTGGCCGTCGGGACGCTGCCCCCACTGGGAGGAGATGAAGATGACACGTCCCGCCGGGCTGCGCCGGAGCAGCGGCAGCAGCTCCCGGGTCATCTCGTACGGGCCGATCACGTTGACGTCGAGGTACGGCTGCAGGCGTGATCCCGCGGTGTCGTCGATACCCTTCCAGTCGTGCATGATCCCGGCGTTGTGCACCACGATGTCGAGCCGGCCGAATGTCTGTTCGGCGCGGGCACGTACCTGCGCGCCCGCCCCGGCCGCGGTGACGTCGAGTTGCATGAGCTCGACCCGGCGTCCCGTCTCTTGACGGATCTGCTTCTCGACAATGCGCAGCTCGGCGACATCGAGGTCGGCGATCAGCACATCGGCCCCGCGACTGGCCAGCGTCAGAGCATGGGTGGCGCCCATGCCGCGGGCAGCGCCGGTGACGAATGCCACCCGGTCGTCCAGGGTGATGTCTGGGAGACCGGTCATGAGACGCTCGCTGAGACGTTCGCTGTGATGGTCTCCGAGGGATGGGGTTCGGTGATGTACAGCATGTTGCCGTCGGGATCGAAGAACGGGCGGTAGCGGTACCACGTGCCGCTGGGATGCTTCCATTCGATGCGGGCGTCAACCCATTCCACGCGACCGTCGAGTTCGGCTTCCGCGGCGTCGAGGTCGTCGACTTCGAAAGCCATCGAGTCATAACCGGGGGCGTTGTCCGGGTTGATCGCCGTGCGCCTCGGGGCGTGCTCTCCCACTTCGGATTTGAAGATGTACAGCGTGACGTTACCGAGATCGATGGCGGCCCACTCTTCGTCCTTCTCGTAGGGGAGGTGGAAGGGTAGGTCGAGGACTCCGTGGTAGAACTCCACGAGCCGGTCGACATCGTGGGTCAGGATGTCCATGTTGTCGATGCGCTTGAGTGTGGGCATTGTCTTCTCTTTCTGGGTGGGTTCCGACGGTGCGTCGGATGCGGTGCACGGGCCGCCCGGATGTGCGATGAGGGTGCCGCCCGCCACGTCGAGGACGACGGTGGCCAGCGTCTGGAACTGCGCCGCCACGGGCAGCGTGGGGTCGACATGGCAGCAGGTGGCTCCGCCGCCGAGTAGGTGTGACGACAAGGCGGCCAGGGCATCGGTGACCTCGATGTCCGGTCGGCCGGCGAGTCGTCGTCGCAGCATGTCGTAACGCACCACCGTATCGGGACCGTTGTGCAGCTCGGTGTCGTGCAGACTGGCCGGCGTGCTCAGAAAGTGGTTGGTGTGCACCAGGAGTCCGTCGGCGTCGGGCAGCGCGTAACCGACACCGCCGGGATTGAGTTCGACACTCACCGCCGTCGCCTCGTCGCCGGCGGCGGCCACCAGGGTCAGTGATGTCGATGCCGACACCGGCGCCGACGCTGCGCGCACCAGCGCGTGGTTGAGGTCGCGCGCCTCGTCGAGGATCGTCCGGGCCAGGACGTGAACCGGCACGCCGATCGAGCAGGCCAGACCGTCGCGGTCGTGGTGCAGGATGTTGAAGTGCACGCCGAGGCCACGGTCGTTGACGCCGATCTTGCCGACGATGCCGAACTCGGTGACCGTCGTCGTCAGACCGCCCGCGGGATGCGGGATCTCCCACACCAGCCACAGGTCGGCCAGGCCGGCGTACCAGTCCCACGCCTGCACCGCCACGGGTGGGCGGTTCTCGCGGAGCGCCACCACGGTCGAGCATTCACTCGGCGTCCGGCCGCCCACCGCGGCGAGTATTTCGGTGCGGGCGTTGATCGCGGCCACCGATGTGACCGGAATCCCGGCGCCGGTGGCGATTCCGGAGATCTCGTCGGCCAACGCCGGTGCATGTTCGGTGATTGCCTCGAAAGCCGTTGTGCCCCAGTGCTCGAGATCGACAGCGCACCCGGCGGCGGTGTCGAACAGCTGACGGTACGCGGCGATGGTCCTGCCGATGGCGGAGCCGTGTTCGGTACCGAACTCGACACCGCGCCGGTACGGGTCGAGCTCGGTGGAGCGGAATCGGTACGTCATGCGCTGATCTCCTGACCGGCGCGCAGGGTCGGTGCGGCGTGCTCGGCGACCTGGTCGAGGCGCGCGAACCAGACATCACCCGCGGTGGCGATGTGTTCGATGACGCGTTCGAGTTCGGCCAGCCGGTACGGACGGCCGATGACCTCGGGGTGCATGGTGAAGCTGGTGTGACGGTGCTCGGCGCGTGCCGACTCGAATTCGGCGATCCACGCCCTGCGCATCTCGGCCGGGTCGGCAACGTTGCCGCCGCCATCGATGTTCCAGCCGAACCGTGGCCAATCGTCCAATGACCAGTGCACCGGGATCTCGAGAATCTCCAGGTCGCCCCACCGCTCGAGATACGGCCGGTCGTCGCCCATGCAACTCGAGTCGTAGGCGAAACCGTACTCGACCAGCAGTTCGAAGGTTTCCGGCGTCAACTCCCATGACGTCGAGCGATATCCGCGCGGGGCTGGCACGCCGAGCCGCTCCAGTGCGACGAGGCCCTTCTCGATCTCGTCGGCCTGCGCGCGCGGGCTGACCTTGTCGGAACGCAGATGGAGGTAACCATGGTGGGCCACCTCGTGGCCGGCCGTCAGAAGACTGTCGACCAGGCCGGGATGATGCTCGGCGGTGTAGCCAGGCACAAAGAATGTGGCCGGGATGTCAAAGCGCGCAAGAAGATCGAGGATCCGTGGGACCCCACGAACGACGCCGTAGCGGCCCTCGGACAGGATCGTCAGCCGGCGCGCATACTCCTCACCCTCGCCGAGCCAGCCGGCCTCGGCGTCGACGTCGAAGGTCAGGGAGACCGCGGTGCGGTGGCCCCCGGGGAAGGGAATGGGTGCGATCACGGTTCCTCCTGTGCGCTGCGCATCGCGCAGATCGCGGATGCGTTGGCAACGCAATGCGTTGTGAGATGAACCATAACAGCTCGCAATTGGACACACAACACCGAATTCTGTCCGCAATGCGCGTGCAAGTTCGGGAATTGCCGCGCATTGCGCGGACGGCGCGACTACCGGGTGGCTGATCCGTAGCGCAGCTTGTGGACGTGCAGGACCGACATCGTCTCGACCGACCGCACGCCCTCGATGGTGTTGATGTGGGTGTTCAGGAACTCCCACAGCTCGAGATTGTTGGCGCTACCGACCTCGGCGCAGATGTCGGCGCGGCCGAGCAATGTCGACACGTAGGAGATCTGCGGCAGTGCCGTGAGTGCGTCCACGACCTCGCTGTGACGTTGCGGGTCGACCCGGAGGAACAGCAGCGCGAGCTGGTGATTACCCAGGCGCTCCGGATCGGCGAACGCGACGATGCGCAGGATCTCCAGGTCCTGCATGCGCTTGACCCGGGCCCGCACGGTGGCCTCGGAGGTTCCGAGGGTGCGTGCGATTTCCCGGAAGGCGCGGCGGCCGTCATCCTCCAGTTGGCGCAGGATGGCCCGGTCCAGGTCGTCGAGGCTCTCCGGCGTCATGGCCCTGACTCTATCGAGAGGGATGAACTGTGCCGCGAAACGACGCGGCCCCACCTGGCGTCCACGCGTTGCACCTCCTGATATGGCCAAGAGATTCACTTCGCGCAGAATAACACGCATTACACTACGCATTGCGCAGTGATAGTGTCCCGTCTCACACTCAATGCGCACGGTGTCCATACCGCTTGCCCGGCCTTACCCTCGTTTCAGAACCGGAGATCACCATGACCACACACGACTCGTTCGCCGACGATCACACCTACGACAAAACCCTTCGATGGTGGGACGGCTTCACGATCAGCCTGTCCATCCCCGCCGCGCTGTTCGTCGGCATGGGCTACGCGATCGGGTTCATCGGGGCCTGGACCACCCTGGTGCTGCTCGGCATCGTGGCCGTGCTGGCGTGCCTGCAGAACTTCGTGTACTCGGAGATGGCCAGCATGTTCGTCGACAAGGTCGGCGGCATCTCGATGTACGCCCACCAGGGTTGGCGCAGCCGCTCGACGTTGGTGGGACCGATTGCGACCTACGGGTACTGGTTCTCCTGGTCCAGTTCGCTCGCCATCTACGGCCTACAGATCGGCAAACTCGTTCAGTCCGAATGGTTTCCGAACCAGACGTGGACCTTCTCGACTGGTCTGGCGACGGTCGGGCTGCCTCATCTCATCGCGCTCGGTGTGCTGGTTGCGGGTTGGGCGCTCAACGTCCTCGGGATGCGGCCGGCGATGTGGATCATGTACGTCACCGGTGTGCTGGTGCTGATCCCGATCGTGGTGTTCGCCGCGGCTCCGCTGTTCTCACATGCGTGGACGCTGGACAATCTGCATTGGGATCTGGGCGCCAGCGGCGAGTCTTCATGGCGTACCGCGCTGGCGTGGATGTTCGTGCTCGCCTGGTCGGTCTACGGCATCGAGGCGGTGGCGTCATTCGTGCCCGAGTTCCGCGACACCATCAGGGACAGCAGGATCGCCCTGCGGTTGGCGGGTTTCTTCGTGATCGCGGTATATGTGTTGGTGCCCTTGGGCATCGGCGGCATGGTCGACCAGGCCGACGTCGCCGAGAATCCGGTCACGTTCTATCTGGGGCTGTTCGAGAAGATCTTCCCCGGCGGTGATGTCGTGATGACGATCTGCCTCATCGCCGGCCTGGTCCTGCTCATGGTGATGACGACGGCCGACGGTGGGCGGGTGCTGCACGGCAGCGCCCGGGAGGGCCTCACAATCCGCCAACTCGGCGAACTCAACCGATTCAAGGTGCCCGGCCGGGCCATGTCCCTGGACCTGGTGGTCAACGTCATCCTGATCCTGTTCGTCGGCGAGGCGCTGGCCGTCATCGTCGCCGGAATCGTGGGATACCTGCTGTGCCATGTTCTTTCGCTGACCGGCTTCCTGAATCTACGCCGCGACCAGCCCGATGCGCCCCGGCCGATCAAACTGGGCCGGCAATGGCTCTACATCGCGGGCGTGCTCGTCGTTGTCGACACCGCGATGCTGGTGATCGGCTCGTTGAGTGCCTCCATCACCGGCTACGGCAGCACCAAGGAACTCGTCATCGGTGTGGTGGTGCTGTCGATCTCGGTCGTGCTCTACGCCTACCGCCGTATCGTGCAGGACGGCCAGCCGTGGGTGTGGCGTGAACCCGCCGACGCGGTCGAGGCCGAGTTCGCGACGCTGCGCACCGCCGACTGACAGTTGGGGCTACGTCCTGGACCGGGCTACATCGGTGCGTTGGCGGGCTGGAACACCCCGGAGCTGTCCTGCTCCTCCTCGGCGCGGATGACGTGCACCACGGCGTTGATCAACGCCAGGTGTGTGAAGGCCTGCGGGAAGTTTCCGAGGTGGCGCCCGGTGCGGGGCTCGATCTCCTCGGCGTACAGGTGCAGCGGACTCGCGAACGACAGCAGCCGTTCACACAGGTGCCGGGCGCGGTGGATCTCACCGATCTCGACCAGTGCAGACACCAGCCAGAACGAGCAGATGGTGAACGAGCCCTCTTCGCCGGCCAGGCCGTCGTCGGTCTCCTCGGTGCGGTACCGCAGCACCAGACCGTCGTCGGTGAGTTCGTCGGCGATCGCGAGCACGGTGGCGCGGATACGTGGGTCGTCGGGCGGCAGGAACCGGGTCAGCACGGCCAGCAGCAGCGAGGCATCCAGTGCGTCGTCGCCGTAGCGCTGCGTCAGCACCCCGCGCGAATCGACGCCGTTCTTGAGGATGTCGGCCTTGATCTCCTCGGCGATGGCCCGCCACTGTTGGGCGTAGCTGCGCTCGCCCTCCAGTTCGGCCAGTTTGGAGCCGCGGTCCAGGGCCACCCAGCACATGATCTTGCTCGACGTGAAGTGCTGTGGCTCGCCACGGACCTCCCAGATGCCGCGGTCGGGTTCCTTCCAGTGCTTGATCGCCTCTTCGACCTGGTTCTTGAGCACCGGCCACAGCGTCTCGGGGATCTGCTCCCGGGATTTGGTGTGCAGGTACACCGAGTCGAGCATCGTGCCCCAGATGTCGTGCTGCATCTGGTCGAAGGCACCGTTGCCGATCCGCACCGGCCGCGAATTGTCGTAGCCCGAAAGGTGATTGAGCTCTTCTTCGACCAGGCTGCGTTCGCCGCCGACGCCGTACATCACCTGTAGGGGATGGCGTTCACCGTTGTTGGCGCCCGACACGTCGGCGATGAAGGCGAAGAAATCGTCGGCCTCGCGGTCCAGTCCGAGCGTGTAGAGGCCCCACAACGCGAAGGTGGAGTCACGCACCCAGGCGTAGCGGTAGTCCCAGTTGCGTTCACCCTGCGGCGTTTCCGGCAGCGACGTGGTGCTGGCCGCCAGGAGCGCGCCGGTCGGGGAGTACGTCAGGCCTTTCAGGGTCAGCGCGCTGCGCTGCAGATAGGACCGCCATGGATGGTCCGGGAAGTCACCGATGTTGATCCACTGCCGCCAGCATTCGCTGGTCTTCCACATCTTGTCGGCGGCTTCCTCGAACGTCTGCGGCGCCGGGTGCTTGGACCAGCTCAGCGCGACGAAGACGTTGTCGCCTTCGGTGAGCCGGGTCCTGGCCCGTGCCTCGTGGCCCTCGAGACCCAACCGCAGATTGGTCGTGAGCCGCAGGGTCGGATGGGCGTCGGGGTTGCGCGCGGCGCGGGCGATCGCCTCGCCGTACGCCGCGGCCGAGTACTCCCATTTGGCGGGGACGCGGTGATAGTCGAACGAGGGCTCGCAGTTCATCACCAACTCGACGGTGCCGCTGACACAGCGCACCGTGCGCAGCAGGATGTGCTCGGCATCCCAGTCCATGGGTGTACGGCGATGCGTGCGTGACCGCGACTCGATGTCGTGCCACGGGCCCATGACCAGCGCTTCGCGCACGATGAGCCACCCGGTGTGGGTTTGCCACGTCGTCTCGAGAATGAGGCTGCCGGGCAGGTAGCGGCGTGCCGCGGGCACTGAGACGCCGTAGGGACCGAGCCGGAAGTGTCCGGCCCCGCGGTCGAGGATGGCCCCGAACACGCTGGGGGAATCCGGCCGCGGGACGCACATCCACTCGATCGACCCGGCCGACGAGATCAGGCAGGTGTTCTCGCAGTCAGACAGGAACCCGTAGTCGCCGATCGGCGGGAACGCGTTGCGCAGCGGTCCTGTCGGCACGTAGGGCACCGGCGCTGTGGCTGTCAGGGGCGGCAGTTCACCGGGCTCGGTGTCTGTGGTCATGGCTGACATCATCGTTTGCCCCGCCGGTTGGCGTCTACTTATGCAGCGGACTGTTACCCGACTCGCCGAAGTGTTACCTACGCGCGAATTGTGGCGCGCGTTCAGGCAGCGGACCGATCGCCACCGCGTACGCCGCGATCCTGCGCAGCAACGGAAACCGGATCGCGATACGCAATGCCCTCGGGGTGCCCGACCGCGCCGTGGTGTCCGAGATGGCAGGGCCGACGAGGCGCGTCTGCACCAGCCGTTGAACGCCTTGGACCAGCACGGTGGGCACCCAACGGCGCGCCTGCACGCGGGCCAGTTGCCGGGTGGTCAGGGTGTGCTCGCGCAGCGGCTGCGCAAGGATGCGCCCGGCAGCAACCGCATCGGCGACCGCGAGGTTGATGCCGACGCCGCCCACCGGTGACATCGCATGGGCGGCATCGCCGATCAGCAGCAGGCCCGGCGCATACCACCGGCGCAAGCGATTGAGCTGCACATCGAGCAGCTTGACGTCATCGAAGGACTCCAGGGCAGAGATGCGGTCGGCCAGCTGGGGAGCCAGGTGCGTCACCTGCTCACGCAGGCGTTCGATACCGGCGGCGCGCATCTCGGCGTCGCTACCCTTGCGGATGATGAAGGCGATCTGGAAGTAGTCGCCCCGGTCGATGAGCGCGAGCCCGCGGCCGGCGTCGAACGAACCGTTGAGGCCACGCGGGTCACCGTCATGGCGGGGCAGCCGGAACCACCAGACGTCCATCGGGGCGCCGAACTCGCGGGTCTTGAGCCCGGCAGCTTTCCGCAACGTCGACGACCGGCCGTCGCAACCCACGGTCAACGCGGCGCGCATGGTCTGTTCGGGGGCATCGGGGATGTCGGTCCGCCGGTACCGCACGCCCACGACCGCCGATCCAGGACCGTGCTCGTAGATGGGCCCGAGCACTTCGGAGCTGCGCATCAACCGGAACGTCGGTTCGGCGGCTGCTGCCTGTGCGAGCAGCTCCAGGAAATCCCATTGCGGCACGAGCGCAATGTGTTTGTGCCGCCCAGGAAGCGTACTGAGGGCGACCTCCACCGGCGTCTCCCGGACCCGGAAGGTCACCTGTTCGATCATCCGGTGCGGAAGGGCGGTGAAGGCTTCGGCCAGACCGAGTTCGTCGAGCAGCCGCAGCGTGCTGGCGTGCACGGTGTCACCACGGAAATCCCGCAGAAAGTCGGCGTGCTTCTCCATGACGGTGACGTGGACGCCGGCGCGCGCCAGAAGGAGCGCCAGCATCATCCCGGCGGGACCGCCCCCGGCGATCAAACATGTCGTGGTGTCGCTGTCTTCGGCATTCGGCGTTGCCACCAGTTGATCGTAGGGTGGCGGGGGTGGATGGGTTCCTGAGTTGGTGGGATGGCGTCGAACTGTGGCTTTCCGGTCTCGGGTTCGTGCTGCAGACCTTGGTGGTGATGCCCGTCGTACTGGCACTGGCCTATGGCATTGCGACACTGCTCGACGCGGTGCTCGGCAACTCCGTGCGGCTGCGCAACCGCGTCCAGGAAGCCATCAAGCGGCATGACGGAACGAAACTCTGAGCCATGCCGAAATCACGGGTGACCTTGGTGTTGGTGCTGTTGGCAGTGCTCGTTGTCGTCATGTGGCTGTTGACACGCTGACGCCGCCGAAAGCTCAGACGAGCAAGTGTTCAGGACTCTGTTAGGCTTCCGCGCATGCGTTCAGCGTCCGGCAACAAGGGTGGCCATGTCGTGGCCCTCATTGCCGTGGGTTTTTCTGCTGTCGCTGATGTTTGTTGTTGTCGCTGACCCATACCGTCTGTGGTTTGGTGTCGGTGATGGCTGGGCGTTATTCGAGCGCAGACCCTTCGCCTTCTCACGAGACGGAATCCGTTCAGGAATTCACCCTCAGGAAGGTCCTCCATGATCCACATGAAAGCCACTGGAACCGCGTCGCGATGGCGCGGCATCGCTCTCAAGACGACGGCGCTGGCGGTGTCTGCGTCGGTCCTCGCCGCGTGCGGTGGCGGTTCGAGTGACGTCGCGGGGGAAACCGGCGGTTCCGACGCGACGACCACGCTGACGCTGGTTGCCTACGCGGTGCCCGAGCCGGGTTGGAGCAAGATCATCCCGGCTTTCGCCGCCACCCCAGAAGGTAAGGGTGTGGCCGTCACGACGTCCTACGGCGCATCGGGCGACCAATCCCGTGCCGTGGTCGACGGCAAACCCGCCGACATCGTGAATTTCTCGGTCGAACCCGATGTCACCCGACTGGTCAAGGCCGACAAGGTGGCCAAAGATTGGAACGCCGATGCCACCAAGGGCATCCCGTTCGGTTCGGTGGTCTCACTCGTGGTGCGTAAGGGCAACCCCAAGAACATCAAGGACTGGGACGACCTGCTGCAACCCGGCCTCGAGGTCGTCAGCCCGTCGCCGCTGAGTTCCGGCTCCGCCAAGTGGAACCTGCTGGCGCCCTACGCAGCCAAGAGCAACGGCGGCAAAGATCCCCAGGCCGGGCTCGATTTCGTGAACAAGCTGGTCAGTGAGCACATCAAGACGCGTCCGGGTTCCGGCCGCGAGGCCACCGACGTCTTCCTGCAGGGCACCGGTGACGTGCTGATCAGCTACGAGAACGAGGCGATCAACGTCGAGCGGCAGGGTAAAGACGTCGAGCACATCAACCCGCCGCAGACGTTCAAGATCGAGAACCCGGTGGCCGTGGTGACTTCGAGCAGCCACGCCGAGCAGGCCAACGCGCTGAAGAACTTCCTGTACACCCCCGAGGGCCAGAAGCTGTGGGCCGAGGCCGGCTTCCGGCCGGTCGACCCGTCCGTCGCCACCGACTTCGCCAAGGACTTCCCGACGCCGGAGAAGCTGTGGACCATCGACGATCTCGGCGGTTGGAGTGAGGTCGACCCGGCGCTGTTCGACAAGGACAACGGCAGCATCACCAAGATCTACAAGCAGGCCACCGGATGACAGCAACGATCTCGGCGGCCGCTGGCGGCCCGGCGAATACGCCGGGCCCGCAGTCCGGGCGGTATCGCGGCACGTCGCTGCGCGTCGGCGCGGCGACGCTGTGGCTGTCGGTGATCGTGTTGCTGCCGCTGGCCGCCATCGTGTGGCAGTCAGCCAAGGGTGGCTGGGGCGCGTTCTGGATGGCCGTGACCTCCAACGCGGCGCTCGAGTCGTTCCGGGTCACGATCACCATCTCGGTGGGCGTGACGCTCATCAACGGCGTATTCGGCTTGTTGGTGGCCTGGGTGCTGACGCGGGACGACTTCCCGGGCAAGCGTCTGGTCGATGCCGTGATCGACCTGCCGTTCGCACTGCCGACCATCGTGGCCAGCCTGGTCATGCTGGCTCTGTACGGGCCGAACAGTCCGATCGATCTGCACCTGCAGCACACCAAATGGGGTGTGGGGATCGCACTGCTGTTCGTCACGCTGCCGTTCGTGGTGCGCTCGGTGCAGCCGGTGTTGCTCGAACTCGACCAGGAGGTCGAGGAAGCTGCCGCATCATTGGGCGCCAACAACATCACCATCCTGACCAAGGTCATCCTGCCCGCGTTGCTGCCGTCGCTGCTGTCGGGTGCGGGCCTGGCGTTCTCGCGGGCGATCGGTGAATTCGGTTCGGTGGTCCTGATCGGCGGTGCGGTACCGGGGGAGACCGAGGTGTCCTCCCAGTGGATCCGCACCCTGATCGAGAACGACGACCGCACGGGTGCCGCGGCAATCTCGATCGTGCTGCTGGTCATCTCCTTCGTCGTGCTGTTCATCCTGCGGGCCATCGGCTCGCGGGCGGCCAAGCGTGAGGAGCTCGCCAGGTGACTCTCTCTCCGGCCGTCCGGTACCTGCTGCGCTATACCGCGCTGCTCTACGTCGGCGTCCTGGTGGTCGTGCCGGTGGCGCTCATCCTGTGGCGTACCTTCTCGCCGGGTGTCGGCGAGTTCTTCGCGTCGATCAGCACACCAGCCGCGGTGTCGGCGCTGCAACTGTCGCTGCTGGTGGTCGCAATCGTGGTGCCGCTCAACGTGATCTTCGGTGTGCCCACCGCATTGGTGTTGGCCCGCAACAAGTTCCGCGGGAAGAGTGCCCTGCAGGCCGTCATCGACCTGCCGTTCGCGGTCTCACCTGTGGTGGTCGGTGTGGCGTTGATCCTGCTGTGGGGTTCGGCCGGCCTGTTCGGCTTCGTCGAGGCCGACCTCGGTTTCAAGATCATCTTCAGCTTCCCCGGCATCGTGCTGGCGAGCATCTTCGTCACCGTGCCCTTCGTCATCCGCGAGGTCGAGCCGGTGCTGCACGAGCTGGGCACCGACCAGGAAGAAGCCGCCTCGACGCTCGGTGCGCAGTGGTGGCAGACGTTCTGGCGCATCACGCTGCCATCCATCAGGTGGGGCCTGACCTACGGCATCGTGCTCACCATCGCCCGCACGCTCGGTGAATTCGGCGCCGTGATCATGGTGTCGTCCAACCTGCCGGGCCAGTCCCAGACGATGACCCTGCTGGTCGCCGACCGCTACAACCGCGGCAACGAGTACGGCGCCTACGCCGTCTCCACCGTGCTGATGGCGGTCGCCGTCCTGGTTCTGGTTGTCCAGGTGGTACTCGACGCACGCCGTGCCCAGGCAGCAAAATAGGTTTCGAGGAGACTCAAGATGACCAACGCGATCACCGTCAGCGGCGCAAACAAGCGCTACGGCGACTTCGCCGCGCTGGACAACGTCGACTTCGTGGTGCCGGCCGGGTCGTTGACGGCCCTGCTGGGGCCGAGCGGATCGGGTAAGTCGACGCTGTTGCGCGCCATTGCCGGCCTCGATGAACCCGACACCGGCACCATCACCATCAACGGCCGTGATGTCACCAAGGTGCCGCCGCAGCGGCGCGGTATCGGCTTCGTGTTCCAGCACTACGCCGCGTTCAAGCACCTCACCGTGCGCGACAACGTGGCGTTCGGCCTCAAGATCCGGAAGAAGCCGAAGGCCGAGATCAAGGAGAGGGTGGACAACCTCCTCGAGGTCGTGGGGCTGGCTGGTTTTCAGACCCGATACCCCAATCAGCTCTCCGGTGGTCAGCGGCAGCGCATGGCGCTCGCGCGCGCACTGGCCGTCGATCCCGAAGTGCTGTTGCTCGACGAACCGTTCGGCGCCCTCGACGCCAAGGTCCGCGACGACCTGCGGGCATGGCTGCGCCGCCTGCATGACGAAGTGCACGTCACCACCGTGCTCGTCACGCATGATCAGGCCGAGGCCCTCGATGTCGCCGACCGGATCGCGGTGCTCAACAAGGGGCGCGTCGAGCAGGTCGGATCGCCCACCGAGGTCTATGACGCGCCGGCCAACGCGTTCGTCATGTCATTCCTTGGCACCGTCTCGTCGCTCAACGGAATCCTGGTCCGCCCGCACGATATCCGCGTTGGCCGTAACCCCGAGATGGCGATCGCGGCCGGTGACGGTACGGCCGAGTCCACCGGCGTCACCAAGGCCACCATCGACCGCGTCGTCGTGCTCGGTTTCGAAGTGCGCGTGGAGCTGACGAGCGCCACCACCGGGACACCGTTCTCGGCACAGATCACCCGAGGCGATGCCGAGGCGCTCGGACTGAAGGCGGGCGACACCGTCTACGTGCGGGCGACGCGGGTGCCGCCGATTGCGGGCAGCCTGCAACTCCCGGTGGCTGACGAGGCCGACGAGGAGTTCAGCAAGGCGTCGGCCGCCGCGGGTCCGGGATCGCCTTGATGGCAAGGAATCCCGTTGGCTCCGTGGACAATCGTGCGTAGCGCTCGGGGTCGATCCCGGCGGCTGCCGGCGTCGGTCGCGGCTCGACCAGTGCCTCGATGAGGAACCCGGCCGCACGCAGTTCCGCACAGGTCTGCTCCAGCGGTGCCAACCAGTACCGCACCCGCCACCCGGCGCTCCAGACCTCCTCGATGACGCGGACGTCGAAGTAGTTGCCGCCGTGGCGGATCCAGTCCCCGGTGGGGTGCATCCGCGACAGCACCAATGCGCCGTCCGACCGCAGCACCCGTCGTAGCTCCCGCAGCGCGTTCGTGCGGTCATCGATGTATTCCAGAGCAAGCGCGAGTAGGACCAGATCCACCGAAGCATCCGGCAGCCAGATCAGCGGATCGGCCAGGTCGTGGGTCCGGAAGTGGCCTGCTGGAACGCGTTCGGCGGCGAGTTCGACCATGCGGGGGCTCTGGTCGAATCCGGTGACGGTCGCGCCGCGCCGCATGAGCTCTTCGGCATAGAGGCCAGGTCCGCACGCAGCGTCGAGCACGTGTTTCCCCGCAACCTCGCCGAGCAGGGCCACGCACGCCGGTCGGTCATAGTGGGCGTTGTAGAAGCTGTCCGTTGCGTGATCGGCGAACTCGTCGGCGAACACGTCGTATTGCGGATGGGATCCAACGGCATCGGGCACACCACAGTGTGTCAAACGGCCAGTCCGGCGTAGCCTTCGCTGATGGGGGAAATGGTGTTGAGCATTGGGGCGGTGATCGCCTTCGTGGCGGTTGGCGTCACCTGTTTTGCTGTCCTTGATCGCAGGGCGGCGCGGCGGCGCGAGGAACGACGTCGGCGCTGGCGCGAAGCAGGTGGCGCGGGCACCTACGGCGGGACAGCAGGATTCATCGGTGGTAGCTACTACGGCGGCGGCTGTAGTTCGGGCGGCGACGGTTCCGGAGGCGGCTGCGGGGGTGGCGGTGGTTGCGGCGGAGGTGGCGGCTGTGGTGGAGGCGGCTGTGGTGGAGGCGGCGGTAGCTGACGGCTGGGCTGCGATGCAAACCCCTTCGTTCACTTGACATTTCGTGTCCATCAGGATGGGTGGAACGAAGTCCGGCGAGGCTGAAATTTCTTCTGTCACTTTGGTTTCTGTGGTCACATTGCGGGCTGTTTTGTCGGTGGCTCGAACTAGTGTTCGAGTATGCCTTCGGAGTTCGTCGCTACTCTCACCGCTGACG
>CAMFLL010000114.1 GCA_945957405.1 uncultured Mycolicibacterium sp.
CGGCAGCGTCAGATGTGTATAAGAGACAGGTGTGGAGGAGTTGTCAGTGGGACGGGGCAGGATGCGGGTATGGGCGAGGCATGGGATGGGGAACTGGCAGTACCGGAGGACTGTGTGGCGTGGTGTCGTGAGCAGGACTACGGGGTGAGCGTGTGTGACGACATGGCCCCGGTGGATCTGGACTGGTGGAACCGCCGCCTCGAGCGGCACGCGATCCCCACCCGGATCGTCGGCCGCGACGCCGACGGCGCACCCACCGATCACGGCATCGGCTACCTACGCCGCGCGGACCTCACCGTCGACCTCCACGCCGACACAGTGACCGGGCACGGGTCACCCGAACTGGGCGTGCTCTACCGCGCCGCGGCGTGGCTGTCTGGACACCCCCACCGCGACCGACGCCGAACCTTCCCCGACGTCGGCACAGCGGCACGGCCAGGACACGATGTCGACGCCATCACCACCGCCCTGGCGGCATGCCGACACGCACCATGGCAGGCGATCCCCGACGCCGCCCCGCGCCGCCGGTGGTCGGGCTGGCCGCAGACCCCCGGCGTCGGCCCCACCGTGGTCTCGCTGTACTGCTGGGCCACCCACCACACCGACAGCGCCGCTTACGGCGTGGTGCGCCCGCAGCTGCTCGACCAACACACCGTGGCCTCCCTGATTCACCTCGGCTGGACCGAGGACCCCGTGGCCGCCAAGTTCACTTGGGCGCGCTACACCCGCTATTGCCACCTCCTGCACACCTGGGCCGCCCACGCCGACGTCAGCGCCGAACTGATCGAGATGTGGCTGAGCACCCGGTGGCGCGAACGCGGCGCACACCACCACCGTTCACGGACGGGATGGCTATGAGGTCACGGGTCGAGGCGGCCGTGACCGATCTGCTGATCGGTCACCGTGGCCCGGCGGCCACCGCACTGATGCACTGGCTGATTACCGGCGACCAGCTGCACGACGACACCCGAGTGGACCTCGCGTGGATCCCACCCGACGCGCCCCGCCTCTTCACCTGAGCCCACACCCACAGGCCACCGGTGGCGTGCGTCGCGGAACGCGTCGACAGCCACAGGAATGGTGGGCCTGGGCTGGTCTCACCGGTGCTACTCGGTGTTCCCAGCGTCGGGGTTCATGCCGCGGGCGACCGCGCAAAGGCCAGCGTCGTCGTTAGGGATGGTCAAGGCAGGTACGTTGAGCGCGTTCAGCGAGCACTCGGCGGATCTCTTCTTTGGCTGCGGCGATACGTGCCCGCGAGGCGTCGGTGAGCACGACAGGTGCCGGCGTCTGGTCGATGCTGGCGGCGGCGGAGCCGCCGGCCTTTCTTGCAGGTTCTGGTGGTGTCCAGGGCAGCCGTCGTAATCGGCTGTGCAGGAACGCGCCAGGATTGGCGATGTGGTCGGGCCATGTCAGCCCTCGGGCGCGCATGTCGGCGTTGAGCTTGTCGTTGACCGCGCGTGCTGACCACACGTCGGGATCAATGCCGGCGGCGGTGAGTGCGTCGCAGATGGCGCCGATGTGGGCGCGGTCGAGGCCGTGGGTGATCGCGACGAGTCCAGCGGCGAGCCGTTGGACGGCCAGTGGGCGCGCGGTGCGTCGCCAGGGGCGGGCTTGTTGCGTTTTGTCGGAGATTCGGTGGGCGGGTGCGCTTGCGCGCTCGCTTGGTGAGTAACTCCCTACGGGAGAAGAAGAGCTAACGCCGCCTGACGGCGGTAGGTGGAAATCATGCACAACGGGGCGGGTCACTGGACGGGCTTCGCGGCGCGGCACCAGGTGGTACACCGAGGGTCGTCGGCCGATGCTGGGGGTGCCTGGGGAGCCGTGGCCGCGCTGCGCCTCGACGGCCCACTGGGAGACCCGTAGGACTCGCCAGGCGGCGGTGATCGTGCGTACGTCACAGCCCACCCGGGAGGCGATCGTCGCGCGTGTGACGGCGACGTGGCGGCCGGTGGCGTGGTCGGCGTGCTCGGCCATTACCGCGGCGATCGACAACAGCGTGGTCGAGGTGATCGACACGCGTTCCTCGGCGCACAGCTGGCCCAGGGCCGGTGAGCGCGCCCATTGGCGCAGACCGTCGAGCCAGCCGGCGCGACTGGTCCACATCGGCGCGCGTGGGGCGCAGGCCCCGGCGCGCTGCACCCATTCGCGGCGTCGTTCGTTCGCCAGAGCGTGCACGACATGCGGGCTGGGAGCGGCAGGAGCTACAGACGCGCCGAGCGACGTCGGCCACGTACTACTCGCCCGACGTGATGGGGCGATGGAGAGATCACGATTAATACACGAGTTGCGCGGCGTACCTGGTACGTCGAGCAGGCGTGCGCTACCGTGAGAGCTGTCGACCAAGACAGTCCCTTCGGGGAACGGGTGCGGAGAACCCTGAACCGAGTTCGCAGCTCGGTTTGAATCTCCAGACGCGGCCCCGCCTAAGGCGGGGCCTTCGTCAATTCAGCGGGGTTTCCGCACACCAGCTATTCAGATGTCACATCTGCCAAGAGGCTCGCTATGTAAGACGAAAAATTGAGCCCCTGGCGCATGTCGTCACATCGCCAGCGGCAAAACCTCCTTGTCGAGTTCGCGCACCAGCTCGGGGTGGCCGGCTTGGATGGCTAGCAGATCAGCCACGTATTGCGAGACAGACATGCCTCGCGCGGCGGCCTGCTGCTTGATCTTTTCGGAAACGAGACGCTCCGGGCGGGTTAGCAGTTCCACGCGGTCGCCTTTACGGGGTCGAGGCATGTTTCGAAGACTGCCAGCAAGATCGCGGTATCTGATACAGGACACGCCGTCGCCCGTGATGTTTTTGTGACTGGTGTGGTTCGTCATGCCAGCGGAACTGGGCCGAGGCCGCCCAGTGTGTGGTGAAGAGCAACTCAGCGAGGGAAGACGAGCCGTGCCGGACTGTTGAGCCGGGTGTGCGCCCCCGTCCAGACATAGCCTTCTGACCTGCACGTTTAGGGCTGTTGGCAGTTTAGCGGCCCAGTTGTCTGCACGGTGCCCCTGTAGAACATGGCCTGCCGTCCCTTTAAGGGGTGAAGGCATGTTTCTACGAGCAATAGGGGCAACTGTGGCATCACAGAAGAAGGACCCACCGCCGCTGCTGACGCTGCGCAGCACCGTGGTGTTCTCGGCGGCCGCGGTGGCCGCAGGGGCTAGCGGGATCGGAACCTACGCAGGAACACGTGAACCACTCACCGCTGCCGTAGCGGGCGGCGGGGTGTTCTTCGTGGCTGCAGCCTGGCTGGACAAGCACGTCGGCATCTAGCGATGGCCTGCCGTCAACATGCTTCGGTTCACCACTATGACGTAATAACGTAATGACGTTTTTGCGTTTTAGCGTAGTTATGTTGTTACGTCATGACGTAAGATCGCTGGTATGCCGATTATTTCCCTGGTGCACACCAAGGGTGGGGTCGCCAAGACCACCAGCGCGATGTATCTCGCAGCCGCGGGCGTCTCGCGCGGCTTAGACGTGGTGCTCGTCGATGCCGATCCACAAGGCTCTGCACTCGAATGGGCCGCCGACGCCACGGCCGACGGTCCGATGCCGTTTCCTGTAGTGCCGGCCAGCCGGCCCCTGACCGCAGATCGCGATTGCGACTTGACAATCATCGACACCCCACCTGGAACGGCGCAGGTAATCCAGGAGGCCATTGACATCGCAGATCTGGTCGTCGTGCCGACCGGGACGTCCCCGCTGGACGTTCGACGGGTCTGGCCCACGTTGGAGATCACCGCTCACCGTCCGACCGCCGTCCTGCTGACGAGCGTGGATCTACGCACCCGTCTTGCCGATGAAGTCCGCGGACTCTTGGAGGCCGAAGGCGTACCCGTCATCGGGACCCCGATCCTGCGGCGCGAAGACGTGCGCCGTGCCTACGGCGCCACTCCCACCCGTCTGCACGGCTACGACGATGTTCTGACCGAACTCCTGGAAGCGATGGCCCATGTCTGATCTGACCTCGAAGATGGCCGCCCGTGTGCGCACTGAGCCCTCCAAGCGGGCCGCCGAAGCGTTCCGGTCCCCCGCAGATGACATGCAGAGAGCCACGGTCTACCTGCCCCGTTCTACTGTTCGGGGCCTCAAGCAGGCCGCCCTTGACGGCGACACCAGCATGAGCAAGATCCTCACCGATTTGGCCGATCGGTGGCTGGCCGACAACGCCAAGACGTAATTACGTTGTTACGTTGTTACGTCTGTACACCTCCGGAATGCTTGAAATTGGTGTCTTCATTGGTGTCCCAAATTTGATATAGTGCTTACAGATGCGGTCGGCTTGTCCGGCTGTTCGTGAAGAAGCCTCCCTCTCTGAGGGGGGCTTCCTTGTTTGTCTGGCACAGTGACCGGTTGTGTCAGTGAACCCAGCGGAGATCTTCAAGAGCCTGCACCCTTCGCGACTGGCGCATTATCGGTCTCTTTCTGGCGGGCAAGACGCCGATGCGCTGGCACTCTACGAGTGGAACATCGAGGTCGCCGCCGCCTTACAGGACCCGTTGGGAATCGCCGAGGTCGCGGTGCGGCATGCGATCGACACGCAGCTGTGCGGGTGGTCGCAGCAGCATGTAGGTGCGCCTGAATGGATCGGTCACGTTGCCAGCATTCCGTACCTGTCGGGGCCGAACGTGTTCAGCGCATCCCGCCACAACCTTTACAAGGCAGCTGACCAGTCTCGCCGCGCTCGGCCGGCCAACCACCCCCGTCACGGCGGCGCGATCACCCATGACGACCTGGTCGCGAACGTCATGTTCGGCACCTGGGCCAACCTGCTACCCGAGAAGTTCAATGCGGGATGGGTGGACCCAAACGGCCATCCGGTGCAAAACCCGGTGAACCTTCAAGCCCGTCGGGACCTGTGGCGCAACTGCCTGCATGGGGGATTTCCCCACGTCCAACACGACCCGCGCGGGTACGGCACAGGCAACAAGGTTCGTGATCTGCGGAAACTACGAAACCGCGTGTCTCATATGGACTCACTGCTCTATGTCGACGTTCGACATCAGCACGACCGGGTTCTCCTACCGCTGCTGAACTCGATCAGCCATGAATTGCGCGACTGGGTCGTGAGACGAAGCAAGGTACAGACCGTGCTGACGCAGCGACCCACGACGTCATGACGTCATGACGTACTTACGTTGAGACGCAATTACGTCTATACGTCATGACGTAATAATCCATAGCGCCCCCGAAACGGCGCCGGCCTGCCTTAGGACTGTCGTTGCAAGCGTTTTGCCCAGGCTGGGTAACTGCCGAGGCTTCGAAGCAGCGGAGCAGTGAGGTCCGCGGCGACCTGGCCGGGGTCGTCGTCGAGGTCGTCTAGCGAAGCTTCAGTGGCCCGCTCATAGATGTTCTCGGTGTAGATCGGCCCTCCGTCGCCGAAATGCTGGTCGGCGAGGGTCCATGAGACCGAGTCGTTGAGGCCATTCATCGAGAGTGCGAACCGCCAACTGCCGGTATATCCCCACTGATGGGAGACCGCCGCAGCGAGTCGGGCAAGCATGCTGATGTGACCGACGATCAACGCCTCAAATATGACGGTGACGTCGGGTTGGGCAGGGAACACGTTTGGGAATGATCGTGTGGTCACGGCTCGCTCAGATGCCAGAACGAGCCGCCCGGATTCGGTGAAGACGATCTCGGCGGCGTGGTCGTTGCCCGAGAAACGTTGCCCGTCGTACATGCCAGTGGTGAGTGCGACGCCGCCAGGACGTCGGGCGAAACCGCTGGCCTGGGCCAAAGTTGGTGCATACGTTTGGTTTTGAGCGTCCGTGGCTGAGTGCACTAGTTGAAGCACTGTTTCTTGCCACGTTGATGATTCAGACAAAGCAACGAGCATGTCCTCGCGGGCCCCGACCGGCTCGGCCACCACCACTAACAGTCGTTGGTCACCGCCGACGAGGTCTGTACGTATCGCGCGCGCATCCGCTCGGAGGTCACGACGATCAGCCAGTCGCCTGTCGAGTAGCCGCACTACCTCGGCATTGGGGAGCATTCGGTTGGTTTTGTCGCCGCGGCCGTAATAGCGGCCATCGACCATGTGCGGGGCTCGAACTGACTGCGGCACGTGGACCACGACGTAACCGAGGGTGGGATCGCTAGTGGAGTTGATGGCGGTGGTGCGGATCTGTACCGCCTCGTCGACTCTCATTCGCGCGATCTGCTCGATGCGTTCGGCGAGTCCGTGGATAGGGACGGGCCACAGGCCTGGCGGTGAGGTGTCCTCGTCGACGCCGATCAGGATTGTTCCTCCGTCAAGAGCGAAAGCAGCGATGTCTTTGGCTAGGTCCTTGTTGGCGGCGTTACCGGATCCCAGCTCCCGCTTGAGATCCAACCAGTGGGTTTCTTCAAGCAACCCATTCAGCGCTAACCGCTGGAGTTCGTCTTCTGTACGGGCTTGGATCGCATCCATGGGGGCTCCTCAACCGGACTTTCGCGCGGACTAGCGGCTGAGCTGTTCGCGTAGCCGTTTCGCTCCGCGGTCGGACACCGACTGCGACGAAAGGACGTAGGCGGCGGCTTGATCGGGAGTGAGCCGGCCGCCGCTGATGTGGCCGCCGAGGAAGCGTCGCGCTTGGGCCTTGTCATCTGCTCCGGTCCAGCCGTTACGGCCGCCGTAGAAGATGACGGAATCGAGGTCTTTGCGCACGTCATCGTCCATCTCGGACGGCGTGACCTCTCCCGTCAGCAGGTTGACCGCGGCCGCGCCAGCAGCCCACTCGGCCAAGGGCGTGGAACCCTCGACGACAGCGAGTGAATGACCGCGAGCGAGGCCCATCGCGAAGTGCAACGACCGTTCATCTGGCACGAAGACTAGGACCGGCCCGCGGTCGGGCCGGCTACGGCTTTGCGGCGTGGCGTGCCCACCAGCTCGGATGATCTCGTCAAGGTCGGCATAACCGAAGCTCGCGGCATTTTGCGCGTTGCTCACCAGCAGGGGCGCTAGATCCTCCTCCTGGCTGCGTTCCCAAATCCATTCGGAGGCAAGGGCGATGGCGTCCTCCCACGGCCGATCTTCGACGTCGTCGGGGACCCACGCCGCGGCTCGTAGATGTGTCGACGGGTGCAGATCGGTGCTGGTCATCACGCGGCTCCTGATGGTGAGCTGAGTTTGGCCAGGTAGCGGTATGCCGTGGCCCGGCTGACGCCGAATGCTTGAGCAAGTTCGGGTACCGGTTCGCCCGTTGCGGCGAGCCGGCGCAGCTGTTCTTGGCGTTCCGGGGTCAGCTTGGCCGGCTTGGTGGCCGGCAGTTGGCGAACTCGGCGAGAGTCGCGTGAGGCGGCGCGCCGCTCGCGGCCGAGCTCGAGCTCGAGCTCGGCCAGCGTCGCCATAATGGTGGCCACCGCACGCCCCGTCGGCGTACCGGTGTCTACGCCTTCACGTAACGCGCGCAACAGGATTCGGCGCTGGCCAAGATCTGCGATGGTGCGAGTTACTTCTACGACAGATCGGCCCAGCCGATCGATGGCGGTTACCACTACGGTGTCACCCTCGCGGGCATAGTGAAGCAAGGCCGTGAGACCTGGCCGATCGGTGTTCACCGCACCGGAGAGTTTGTCGGTGAAGACATGACCGGATTCGACCCCCTCGGCGGCGAGCGCGGCGAGCTGCGCATCAAGGTCCTGGCCCAGAGTGCTTACCCGCGCGTACCCGAGAATCGCCGTCACAGCACCACTGTCGCATTGCGCACCGACAACGAGGATCTGAGACACGCTGTGTGAGACGAGAAATGAGACGGCGCCACCTGGGGCGATGCGACGGGGGAGTGTTCCCCGTAAGCCGGTCTCGTTTCTCTAGAAACGAGACACGGTTAGATTGCCGCCGCTACAACTCAATCGCCACGCGCGTGGAATCACGGCTTGGCGTCTGCGTTAATCTGTCTACTTCGGTGAGAAATCGCGAGCTGAGGCTGGTTGACCTCCGGGGCGCATGCGTTGATGCGCCGTCAGGAAGTCATCGACGATGTGTTCGCAGTGGTGCCGGCTCATGGTGTGGAGTCCGGTCATGCGTGCGAAGGCGAGTGGTCCGACGAGTTGGCACATGGCGAGTTCGACGTCGAAGTCATCGAGTTCGTCGCGCGCTTGGGGGCTCTGCAGGATGGTGTCGAACGGTTGGCGGTATTGGTCGACGACCCTTTTTCGCAGTGACTGCGTGTGGCCCGCGTCTTTACCATCTGGCGACAAAGGCCCTAGTGAGACCCAGGCGAGGGTGGTGAGGTGAAGGGGTGCCTCGGCGAACAAGGTTGCCTGACGGGTGAGCAGTTCGATCAGCTGCTCTCGCAGGGGAACTGAGCTCGGAAGCGGCGGGGTGACCTGGGGCAGGAGTCGCTCGAAGGTGGCGGCGAGAAGGTGGGAGGAACTGGTGAAGTGGCGGTAGAGGGTGGTTCGTGCGACCTTCGAGGCCTTGGTGACCGCCTCGATCGTGACCGCCTCGACTCCGCCGGTACTGAGCAGGTGAGCGGCGGCGTCGAGCAGTCGGGTCCGTGACCGCGCCCGACGCGGATCGGCGTCGTCGCCGTCGGGCAACACATGTTCGCTCAACGCCGTTTCCGTCGCCGGGATTGTCTGGTCATTACGACTCTCACCACGTTATGGTACCAACGGTAGCGTAGCGATACTGGTCATCCCTAGCCGCGGCTGAACGTGACAGTGTCACCGCTCTGACAGCCCTAAGCACGCGAAAGGCTGCGGACCGCCGATGACGACAACCGAATCGATCAGGCACGATTTCCTCACCGGGAGACTCGGCCGACGCGAGATCATCCTTGACTGCACCGCGACGATCGCCACGAGCGGTGGATATGACGCCGTGAAGATGCGCGCCATCGCCGATCGTGCGGGCATGGCAGTCGGCACCCTGTATCGCTACTTTCCGTCGAAGCCGCACGTGCTGATCGCCGTCCTCGCGCGTGAGTTCGAACGTATTGGCGCTGAACGAGATTGGACGGTCACAGCGGGATCGCCGCGCCTGCGGGTGGAGCAGTTGAACACCCGACTATGCCAGGAATGGCGCGCTCGGCCGGCCCTGACCGAGGCCGTGACCCGCGCATTCGTCGTCGCCGATGGCAGCGCGAGCGCCGAGGTGGCCCGCGCGGCGGGGGTCATCGAGCACCTGATCGGGCTGGCGATCGCCGGTGAGGAGCCGAGCCCGACACAACACCGAGTTGCCGCCCTGGTCGGCGATATCTGGCTGGCCAGCCTGATCGCGTGGGTCCGGCACGGCGCCTCCACCGAAGACGTCGCGATCGGACTGGAGCGCAGCATCGCGTTGATAGTCCACGACGAGAGGTAGCCGGGCCAACCCGATCCACACGAAACAACACTATTAGTAGCGCACCGATACTGATGGTATCGTTACGAATCAGATCGAGGTAGAGAGGTCTCATGATCACCCAGTGGATCGAAGCCTGCGAGGTCCAGCGCGTCAGCTTGGTTGGCGGCCTGGTACTCACCATGGCCGACTACAACGAGCTGGTCGTTACCCGACCACTGCGCTTGTCGCTTCCTGCGGTGGGGGCACACCCGGCCGAAGACGTGATGGTCGACCCGAATGACGTACCGAATCATCAGCGCCCGTTGTTGAATTTCGCCGGTAGCGTCTGCACGCTCGCCACCTGCGAGGACGACGGCACGCTGCGTGTCGAGTTCTCCAACGGCTACGGCTTCACCGTGGCCGCCGACGAGTGCTTCGCGGCGTGGGAGTTGTACGGCAAGCGCCACGGTTACATGGCTTGTCTACCCGGTGGCCGGGTCCGCGTCGTCCGCCACGACATGCCCGCGGACGACCTGGTGTCCGAGCGCCCTGCGGTGCGCCCTTGAGCGTCGACGGCCACGAAGCGGACCCGCCCGACGCCGCCGCCACCCGGGTGCGTGAACGCACCATTTCGGCTGCCAAGACCTCCGGGGAGTACAGCGAGCGCCTCGGCGCGTTGGCCCGATTCACCGTGCGACACAAGGCGTTGGTGATCGGCGCCTGGGTCGGACTGGCGGTGGTCCTGGCCCTGCTGTTCCCGCAACTGGAAACGGTGGTGCAGAAACAATCCGTCCAGCTGATCCCCCGCGACGTGGCGTCTTTTCAAACCCTCGACCGAATGAGCGAGGCCTTCGGCGAGCAGGGCTCCAAGACCATGCTCTTCGTCGCGATGGAGGACCCGGCAGGCCTGACCCCCTCGGCGCGCACGCAGTACACGGATCTGGTGTCGCGGCTGCGCGCCGACACCACGCACGTTCTGCTGGTTCAAGACCTGCTGGCCGACCCGGTGACCGCCACCCAGGCACTCAGCCAGGACGGCAAGGCCTGGTATCTGCCGGTGGGGGTGGCCGGCACGCTCGGTGACCCCGCCGCCGCCGAATCGGTCACCGCGGTCCGCGCGATCGCCGCCGACGCGTTCGCCGGATCGTCGACGACGGTGCGGGTGACCGGGCCGCCGTCGACGTTCAGCGATCAGATCGCCGAGGCCGAACACGATCTGCTGTTCATCTCCATCGCCACCGCCGGGTTGATCGCGCTGATCCTGCTCATCGTCTACCGGTCGGTGTTCACCGCGCTGTTGCCTCTGCTGGTGATCGGCATCAGTCTGGCGGTGGGGCGCGGAGTGCTGTCCGTACTCGGCGAGTTGGGTATGCCGGTCTCGCAGTTCACCGTGGCCTTCATGACGGCGATCCTGCTGGGCGCCGGCACCGATTACACCGTCTTCCTGATCAGCCGCTACCACGAACAGCGCAGGGCGCAGGTCGCCCCCGATCAGGCGGTGGAGCACGCCACCGCCAGCATCGGCCGCGTCATCCTGGCCTCGGCCGCCACGGTCGCGTTGGCGTTCGCCGCGATGGTGTTCGCCAACTTGAGCGTGTTCGCCGGGATGGGACCGGCCTGCGCGGTCGCCGTCCTGGTCGGGTTCGTGGCGACCGTGACGTTGTTGCCGCCGGTGCTGTCGCTGGCCGCGAAACGCGGTATCGGCGAACCCAAGTCCGACCGCACCCGGCGGTACTGGAACTCCGTGGCCGTGGCGGTGGTGCGCAAGCCGGTGCCGCTGCTGCTGGTCAGCCTGGCCATCCTGCTGGCACTCTCAGCGGTCGCCACGACGATGACGTTGAGTTACGACGACCGCAAGGGACAACCCGCCACCACCGCCAGCAACGAGGGTTATCAGCTGTTGGACCGGCACTTCCGCACCGACGTCGTCATCTCCGAATTCCTCGTCGTGGAGTCTCCCACCGACATGCGCACCGGCAAGGGACTGGCCGACCTCGACGAGATGGCCTCGCGCATCGCGCAGGTCCCCGGGGTGACGAAGGTGTCCGGGGTCACCCGACCCGCGGGAGCCCGCCTGGAGCAGGCCCAACTGGGGTGGCAGAACGGACAAATCGGCGACAAGATGGCCGGCGCGGTGGACGACGGCAACGCCCGCAAGGATGACCTGGCCAAGCTCACCGGCGGCGCGGACCAACTCGCCGGTGGCCTCGCCCAACTCGACACCACCCTGCGGACCGCGCTGACCCCGCTGACCGGAATCCTCGATCAGGCCCAGAGCGCAGGGCGGAAGGTGGACCAGTTTCGGCCCCTGTTGAGCCAACTCTCGGCGACCGCACCCGCGGTCGACCAGGCGCTGCGTTCGGGACCGGGGTTGCGCCCGCTCGCCGAGCAGGCCGATGGTGCCATCGCCACCATCGACCCGCTGGTGGGCGCGCTGAACACCTCGCCGTGGTGCGCGACCACACCGCAGTGCGCCCAGATCCGCGACCAGGTCCAGGTCCTCACGACGCTGCGCAACGCCGGGTTCTTCACCCAGGTCGCCGGGCTCGGGGACACCGTCGGCCAGAACGCATCCGTGGCCGACACCCTGGCCGGCGTCCAGACCGCAGTCACCTCGCTGGACAAGGCGTTCGGCGCGCTCGGTGACCCCGCCAACCTGGCCGGTAACGTCCGCCGACTCCAAGACGGCATCGGCCAACTCGCCTCGGGCGCCCAAGCCCTGGCCACCGGCGTGCACACCCTGGCCGACAGCAACATCGACATGCTTAGCGGGATGAGCCAGATCGCCACCCAGCTGCAGAACTCGGCGCGCGCCAGCACCGGCTCCGACACCTCCAGCGGCTTTTTTCTGCCGCCCAACGCCTTCGAGAACCGCCAGTTCGCCGACGTCGCCAAACAGTTCCTCTCCCGCGACGGCAAGACCGCCCGATTCCTCGTGGAATCCAGCAACGACCCCTACAGCGCCGAGGCCATGGACTTGTCCCACCAGATGGTCGCCGTCGCCGAGGCAGCCAGACCCAACACCTCCCTGGCGCAAGCCCGCATCTCGGTTGCCGGGTTCCCGGCGGTCAACTCCGACATTCAGCGCCTCCTGACCGCCGACTTCATCCAGCTGGCCGCCTCCACCCTGCTCATCGTGGGCCTGATCCTGGTGCTGCTGCTGCGCGCACTGCTCGCCCCGCTCTACCTGCTGGGCACCGTGGTGCTCAACTACACTGCCTCGCTGGGCATTGGAGTCTTGGTCTTCCAGTGGGGACTCGGTGGTGAAATCGCTTGGCCCGTACCGCTATTGGCGTTCATCATCCTGGTCGCGGTGGGCGCCGACTACAACATGCTCCTGGTGTCGCGGCTCAAGGAGGAATCCACCCGCAACATCCGCGTCGGGGTCCTACGCACCGTGGCCAGCACCGGGTCGGTGATCACCTCGGCCGGCATCATCTTCGCGGTCAGCATGTTGGGCCTGATGGTCGGCTCCATCGCCATCATGATCCAAGCCGGATTCATCATCGGCTGCGGTCTGCTGCTGGACACCTTCGTCGTGCGCACCCTCACCGTCCCCGCCATCGCCGTCCTGCTCCGCGAGGCCAGCTGGTGGCCCCACCGCCCCACCACCCCCCAGAGACGGACCTCATGAACGACCGCGTTGCCTGTGCTCACTCGTCCCGACCTACCGCAGCAGGCGATGTCCGTGTGGGGTCGACGCGGACATCGCTGCGGCGGAACCGGCGTCCACGAGCCGTCCATGTAGCCCTGCTGGCCATCGCTGTGGGCATCGGGGTCGCGACCGCGCCCACTGCGGTCGCCGATGAGGCCGGCTACCTCCAGCGACTTCAGAGCAGGCTGGCGTATCTGACAGCTCAACAACTGCTGACCGAGGGCTACAAGGTGTGCCAGCTGACCCACAGCGGCCATCCATCCTCTGACGCCATTGAGATGGTCTCGAAGGACTTGGCGATATCAGTACCGGCCGCCGTTGAGATCATCGTCGCCGCCGGAGGGGAACTCGGCTGCTGACAGCGGGCCGGGGAACTGCTGCGTGGAAAAGCAAAGCTTCTCGAGAGCTGACGTGGTGGTAGTCCACCACCGCTCGACATGTCGGATGAGTGATGCGCGGCGAAATAGTCAGTGCAGCAACGATTTTGGACACGTAGCCAGCCGACGGCGCAGAAACTCTACAGACTGAACACGTCACCGAACTGGCCGCGTCGCCCAAGCGTGGGCAGCGTGCCCGAGCGGTGCAGTGGCGCGGTCTAGAGAGTGCAGCGGTCGAGGAAGTCGGTGACCGCGGCGGTGAAGGCGTCGTTGTCGTCCCCGGCGATCATGTGACCGGTGCCGGACACGTCGACGGTTTCGGCGTGCGGGACCAGGTGGGTGAACTCCTCGACGGTGGCCTGGGAGACCACGTCGGACAGCAGCCCGCGGACGAGAAGTGTTGGGGCGGTGACGCGTCGGGCTCCGTCAATCAGCAGATGGCTGATCGCGTCGAACTGCTCGGTGCCCGCGGCCGCGCCGTCGCGCAGGAAGTCGAAGTTGGAGTGGACGAACGCCGGGTCCCATCGCCACACCCAGCGACCGTCGGGACGCTGCCTAAGCACCTTGTGCAGGCCGTCGAGGTTCTCGGGGCGCGCGCGATGCGGGTTGTAGGCGGCGATCACCTCGGCGGCATCGCCGAGGGTGGCGAAGCCGTCGGGGTGGGCGGCCATGAACGTCACGACGCGACGGGCACCCTCGAACTCCAACCGCGGGGTGACGTCGACCAGGATCACCGCCGCCCACGACGCCCCGGATGCGAGCAGGTGCGCGCCCAGGGCGGTCATTCCCCCCAGCGATGCGCCGACGACGGCGGGCGGGGTATTGGCGCTGAAGTGGTCACGGACGGCGAGCAGGTCGGTGGCGAGTCGCTCGACGTCGTAGCGCCCGGCCGGATCCCAGTCGCTGTCGCCGTGACCGCGGGTGTCATAGGCCACCACCGAGTATCCGCGCGACTGGAGCCGGCGCGCTGAGGTGGTCCACGCGTGCCGGTTCTGACCGCCGCCGTGCAGGAGGAACACGACGGGACGATCACCGTCGTGGGGGTAGTACTCGGCGGCAAGGGTGATCCCGTCTCCGGTCCGGACCCGATGCTGCACGACCGAAGTCACGATGCGTTGCCTGCGGTGCTCACGATCGTGACGGTGCCCTGCGCGGCGCATACGGCCTTGTGGCCGTTGGTGATGTCGATGCGCGCCACCCCGCTGCGTTTGCCCAGCGACACGATGTCGGCAATGGCGACGCACACCCCGCTGGACACGGGTCTGAGCAGGTTCAACTTGAACTCGGTGGTCGCGACCCACGATCCCGCCGGAATGACGGGGTAGAACACCACCCCGAGACAATGGTCGACCATCGCCGACAAACACCCGCCGTGCAGATTGCCGAACGGGGTCAGCAGGTCCTCGCGGGTATCCATCTCCGCCACCAGCCGACCCGCGGTGAGTGCGGTGTGTCGAAAATTCAGGAACGTCGACAGTCCGCCCGCCGTGTTCGCCGCGTGGAGCAGCTGGTCGGCGATCTGCGCGTCGAAGTGCGCGAACGTCGTGGTCACCATCGTCTGTCAATCCTCGCCTTCTCTGTCATCGGCCGACGGTCGTGCTCCAGCGAAACGCTCGAGCATGTCACCGAACGCGCCGAGGTCGCCGTGGGCGGCGAAGTGCTCGACGTCCACGGCAACGAACATCGCCGTGGCGGTGAAGCGCACGATGCCGTCCTGCCCGATCCCGGTCGCACTGACGTGCAGGGCTCGCCCCTCGCGGCTGTCGACGCGCGCGACGATGCGGTGGGGGTGATGCAACGGCACCGGCACGCGGTAGCCGACGGCCAGGTTGCGGGTGACCGCCGGGGTTCCGACGATCCACAGGGTGAAGCCGAACAAGTCGTCGCACGCCGCGGCGATCGCACCTCCGTGCGCGAGACCCGGTGCCCCGCCGTGCCGTTCGTCGAAAACCAGGTCGGTGTAGACCTGCTGCCCGGATCGGAACACCTCCATCTGCAGGCCGTGGGGATTGTCGGGGCCGCACCCCATGCAGGTGGGAGTGTGCGGCGGCAACCGCACCGGCTCACCGCTCAGCGCCTCGCTCACGGAGTGCTCGATTCTGTAGACGTGTCAATCTGCGATCCGACCGCGGTGATCGCCGACAGCGCCATCGCGGCCTGGCTGGTGCCGAAGACCAGTGCCACCGACAGGCACGACACCCCCAGCGTCCACTTCGGGCTGCCCGTGGGATTGCGGGTGGCCTGCGCGGGAAGGGACGGATCGTCGAGGCCGTCGGACAGGGGCACGGGCTAGACCGGTGCGGCCCACATGATGGGCAGCGACGTAAAGCCCCGGATCGGCCCGGACCGCAGACGACGCGCAGACTCCAGGTCGACCTCCCAGTCGGGCACTTTGTCCAGCAACGCATTCAGGGCGGTCCGAGCCTCCATCCGCGCCAGTGCCGCACCCAGGCAGAAGTGGACACCGCGACCGAAGGCCACCTGGTGTTCGCAGGTGCGATCGATGTCGAACACGTCCGGATCGGGGAAGACACGCTCGTCGCGGTTGGCCGAGCCGAACAGCAGCAGCACCTTCTCTCCGCGGCGCATCGTCGTGTCGTGAAGAACGACGTCACGGGTCAGGGTTCGCGAAAGCCCCTGCGCGGGTGAGTCATAACGCAACAACTCCTCCACCGCCGGTACCAGCAGCGTGCGATCGGCGACCAGTCGGCGACGTGCCTGTCGATGCTGGGCCAGCACGACCGCGGCGTTCCCCAGCAGGTTGGTGGTGGTCTCGTAGCCCGCGACCAGCAGCAGCGCGCAAAAGCCGAGGACCTCCTCGTCGGTGAGCCCGACCCCGTCCACGGTGGCGTTCGCCAACGCCGACATCAGGTCCTCGCGGGGATTGTGGCGGCGGTCGGCGAGGAAATCGGTGAAGTAAGCGTAGATCGACGCGGCCGCGGCCAGCGCGTCGCTGGTGTGACCGTGGGTGACGTCGACCTGCACCAGCTGGCTCGACCACGATCGGAACTGATCATGATCGGTGGCGGGAACGCCCAACAGATCGGCGATCACCGCGGCGGGCAGGATGGCGGCGAAGTCGGTCACGAAATCGGCCGACCCCGACCCCTCGTCGAGGCGTTCGAACAACTCCGCCGCCATCCGCGTGATGGTGGTCTGAAGGCCGGTGACCCTGCGGGGGGTAAACGCCCGGCTCACCAGGGCGCGCAGCTGGTCGTGTCGGGGCGGGTCCATCACGATCATCATCGGCAGAAACGACCCGATGAAGTCCGATCCCGGCGGGGTGGGGAAGATCCCGTCCACCGAGGAGTAGGTGCCGTGATCCAAGGCCGCGGCTTGGACGTCGGCGTGCCGGCTCAACACCCAGGTGTGCGAATCCTGCGCGCGGTATACCGGAGCCGCGTCGCGCAACACGCGGTACGTCGGATAGGGGTCTTCGAGTATCGAGGCGTCGAACGGGTCATACCGCATGGGCACCGCGACCACGAGGACCTCCCACCGCCATGAAGCAAGGGTTTAGACTCGGAGTCTAAACTTGAAGAACGGGATTGGGCAATGCGCAAGATTCCACGTCAGATCGCTGACCGGCTCCCCGCAGCGGCGGACCTGTTCGCCGAAAAAGGGCTCAACGACTCCAAGATCGAGGACGTCGCCGCGGTGACCGGCGTGCCGAAAGCGACGCTGTATTACTACTTCACGGGCAAGGAGGAGATCCTCGCGTATCTACTCGAAGACCTCCTCACCGACATCGCCGATGCTGTGGCGGCGATCGTGCACACCGACGGCACCGGTGCCGAACGCCTCGAACTCGTCATCGGCGCACAACTGCGGGCGATGGCGCAGCGGCCAGCGGTCTGTCGGGCACTCATCGGCGAACTGGGACGCGCGGCCCGGATGCCGGTCATCGCCGAGATGATCAACACCGCCTACCAGCAACCCGTCGAAGCACTGCTGGTCGCAGGCGCCCGCGACGGATCCCTTGTCGCCCAGCCAGATCCACGATCCGCCTCCATGGCGCTGTTCGGCGCGGTCACGATAAACGCCCTCATGTACCTGGTCGCAGACCAGCCTCTCGACGAGACGGTGGTCGCCGGAACCCTTAGAGCCGTCATGTTCGACGGACTACGCCCGCGCCGAGGAGACCGAGCATGAGCACTTACGGCCTCTCGGTCCTCGGCGCGGATCTGCCGTCGTTGGCCCGGACCGCCCAGGCCGCCGACGCGGCCGGGTTCGACGCCGCCTGGGCCTCGGAGTTCTACTCCCGCTCTGGGTCCATCTCCATGGCCGCGATGGCCAACAGCACACAGAACTGCCGGATCGGGTCCTCCATTCTCTACGGGATCGGACGAAGCCCCCTGGTGCTGGCCACCGAAGCACGCGACCTCGACGAACTCTCCGACGGACGACTGGTACTCGGCATCGGCAACGGCACCAAACGGATGATGAGCGACTGGCACGGCGTATCCGACACCGCCGCACCCGCGCTGCGCATGGAAGAACTCGTCGGTCTGCTGCGCCGCATCTGGAACCTGCACGACGGCCCGATCCACCACGACGGCCGCTTCTACACGATGCACCTCACCCCCACCGGTGAGGTACAACCACCCAGCCGCGCGATCCCGATCATCACCGCCGGTGTGCGCCCCCGGATGTGCGAGACAGCCGGGCGGGTGGCCGACGGCCTGGCCGGCCACCCCCTGTTCACCACCACCTACGTCCAGGAGATCGTCCGCCCCGCCATCGCCAAGGGCGCCGCGCACGCCGACCGCGACCCCCGTGACGTCGAAGTCGTCTCCATGGTCATGTGCGCCATCCACGACGACGCCGAGGTCGCCAGACGTGAACTGGCGCAACAGATCGCGTTCTACGCTTCGGTCAAGTCCTACGAAACCGTGCTCGACGTGAACGGCTTCGCCACCGAGGGCAGAGCCATCCGGGAAGCCTTCGCCCGACGCGACTTCCCCACGATGTTCGCCGCGGTGTCCGAGGAGATGATCGACACCATGGGCGTCGCCGGAACCGCCGACGACGTCCGCGTCGGGCTCACGCGCTACGAAGGCGTTCTCGACCACATCATGCTGTACTCACCATCGGTGGGCATCGCCCCCGAACGCGTGCAGCAGAACCTCGAAAGCCTCATCAGGGAATGCTCACCACGCAGGATTGCTCACGCCGCGCAATAGTGCTCACTCGACGCACGCCGTCGCGCCTTCGATGTTCACAACGGCCCGCTTCCCTGAATCCTGAAGCACTTGGCTGCAGGTGTCGGTCACTCCCGGCAACGACGAAAGCGATGACCATCACCAGGTGCGGTGACGAGCGACATGGGGTGCACCGAAGCCCACTTACCTCTCACCAAAGCAGCGGGAAGACTCTTGAGCATCAGAGGCTCAGGTCATAACCGCGATCGCGTTCCCGGCCGCGGTCACGGTCTAGTCCGCGGCTGCGGTCCAACGTCCGATCTCGTTGGGCGCGTTGACTTTTCTGATAGTCGACGTGCCGTCGGGTGACCGCCGAGTGGTGTTCGGCGACCAGGTTGGCCACCAGCTCGGGCAGGAGTTCGGCCGGGGTGTCGGCGGCGGTGCGGTGGGCGGTGCGGGCGGGTTCGTCGCGCCCGACGATCTGCCGCATCATCCGGGCGGCCTGGACGGCCCCACCGCGCTGGGCGACGTGCACCCCTGCCTCGTCGGGTGCCGGGTGGTCGCGGTGGTGGTCGGCTTCGGTGATCGTGCGTTCGTAGAGGTAGACCTCGTTGGTGTCGCGGCCGCGGGTCATCGCCACGTAGGCCAGGTTGCGGGTGGTGGTGTCACCGATGACGGCGCGACAGCTGTCGGCGGTGACCCCTTGGGCCGAGTGCACGGTGATCGCGTGGCCGAGCTGCACCTGCTTTTTGAGGTAGTCGCCCTCGAGGACCGTGACCGCGCCGTCGCCGAGTCGTCGGGCGGCGATGCGCGGATGATCGGGGGTGTCGTCGACTTTGAGGACCTGCCAGCGCTGCCCGTTACGGACCGGAGCCTCGGGCAGGCGCTGGGTGACGTCGGCCCGGTCGCGCACCTCGATGGTCGCGTCGTTGAGTCGGGTCAGGACGACGTCCCCCACCCCGACCTGGTGTCCGCGCGCGGCGGTGACGGTGGTGGTGTCGCGGCCCGTACGGGTCCGCTGTTCGGTGATCTGGTCGTGGATGCGCCGGTTGAGGGCGTCGGTGGTCTCGGTGGTGTCGGCGATCAGCAAGGCGTCCCGGCCGGCGGTGACGTCGCCCTGGTGGGCTTCGAGGGCGTCGGCGGCCATGGTGACCTGATCCCCACAGTGAAGGCGGTCGTGGTCGCGGTACCAGCCCACGGCGCGGCGCACCGGCGCCGGCCCACCCTGGCCCAACGCCAACGACGCCGACCGCTCACCGGGGTCGTGCATGCGCCACACCTCCGACAACCGTTGAGCCCAGGGCAGCTCCTCGCACAGTTGGGTGAACATCCCTCCACGGGCCTTCACCGGCGCCAACTGATGCGGGTCACCGACCATCACCGTCTTCACCCCCGCGGTGGTCGTGTGGGTGAGCAGAGCACGCCACTGATGGGTGCCGACCATCCCGGCTTCGTCGACCACCACCACGTCGAACGGACCCAACGTCAGCCGCCCGTCGGCCAACCGCGCCAGCGCGGCGTGCATCGTGAACCCCTCGCTCGCAGCACCTTCGGCGACGGCGACGTCCACGGCCTTCCCAGTCGGTGCGATCACGATCACCGTCCCCCGACGCTGGCGTTCCACCAAGGCCCGCAAGGCGCGCATCGAGGTGGTCTTGCCCGCCCCCGCCGGCGCCGACAACGGCTGCACCAGCTGGGGGCTGGCCGCGATCGCGGTCACCGCGGCGTGCTGCTGCGCGGAGAGCCCCAACGCCTCCGGGGTGTCGAACTCGCGGACCCAGCACGCGTTGCGCAGGCTGGTCTCGTCGACCATGTCGAACACCCGCCGTTCCTCGACCAGGATCAGGTCCACGGTGAACCGTTCGGTGCCTTCGCGTTGATGCGCCAACCGCGGCCCGGTCAACCGCATGGCGACTGCGTCGACGCACTCCTCGATGACCTGGCGCGGCATCACCACATCCCCTGCGGAGCCGTCCACGCCACCCTCCGCCGCGGCCACGCCAGGGTTGTCGGCCATCAGGGGAAGCTGCGCGCCGATCACCTCGACCAGGTCCGCGCGGGTCAACGCGGCCTTGTCCGCGCGGGCCGCCATCGCCGCCACCTCGTGCCGATCCACCACCACCCCGCCGCGGCGCGCCACCCGCGCCGCCG
>CAMFLL010000115.1 GCA_945957405.1 uncultured Mycolicibacterium sp.
TCCCACGCCCAGTCACGACCTGAACTTTCACGGCCGCGCGGACGAATTGTCAGCCATGCTCGCCGCATTCACCGACCCGCGGATCACCCTGATCACCGTCGAGGGCGAACCAGGTGTCGGGAAAAGCCGACTGGTTTACGAGTTCCTCACGGCAGCAGATCCTTCCGGCACCGCACACGTGATCACGCGATGCGAATCACACAGTTCTGACGTACCGCTGGACGCCGTGTCACGGCTCGCCCGGCAGTTGGTCGACACCGCGACCTCCGGTGGTGCGAGGCCCTCACCGGATGCCGTCGTACTGCACGACCTGGTGTCCACCCGCGCCGACGGAGGTTCCCCCACCACGTCGTCGGCGGATCTGAGTCGGCTCGGTCATGTGCTGTCCAACATGATCCGCGGCCACCGACGCGCCGGGATCCTGGTGATCGAGGACGTGCACTGGATCGACGCGTCCAGTGCGGCGGTGCTCGCCGAAGTCGTCCAGCGGATCAAGGACACCGCGTCGACCGTCGTCGTGACCTTCCGCCCCGGCTACACCGGAGTGCTGCGGGACACCGCGAGCGTCGCGGTGGCGCTGACACCGCTCGACGGCGCGGCCGCGATGGCGCTGGCCGCCGAGCTGATCGGGAGCCGACCGGAGTCCAAACGCGTCGCGGAGCACGTCGCAGCGGCATCCTCCGGAAATCCGTTCTATACCGAGGAGATCGTGCGCGACATGGCGGAACGCGGCCTGCTCACCGGCCAGAAGCGCGACTACCGGTTGGCCGGTGATCTGGGCTCGACGCGGGTGCCGGCCACCGTGCAATCGGTGATTGCCGCGCGCGTCGACCGGTTGGCCACGTCCGACAAGGCCATCCTCACCACCGCATCCGTGATCGGTTCGAGTTTCGACGAGGACGTCCTGGCGGCGATGACACCCGAGGCTGACGCGGCCGTCTTGCAACGACTTGTCGCCGCCGAACTGATCCGCCAGACACACACTGCGCCCACCCGCACGTTCTCGTTCCGGCATCCGTTGGTCCGGGCCGTGTGTTACGACTCGCAGTTGTCGTCGTCGCGGGCCCATGCCCACCGCCAGCTCGCGGCAGTGGTCGAGCACCGCAACGGGGGTGCCATCAATGCCGATGCCGCCCTCATCGCGTATCACCGGAACGCCGCCGGCGATCACGAGGACGCCTACCTCTGGTATGTCAACGCGGCAGAGTGGCTCAGATACCGCGACATCCAGGGTGCGCGTACGTGCTGGGAACGGGCCCGCGAGATCGCCGATTCGCTGCCACCTGAGGCCGACGGGCACGAACGCCGACGGCTCATCCCGCGGGCGATGCTCGCGATGACAGGCTGGATGGTGCCGCACGCCAGCGCCGAGGATGACCGTGACATCGACGACCTTCGTGCCCTGGTACGAGGCGACGAGGATCTGGTGCCGCTGGCGCTCGCACTGGCGGGGCGGGTGACGTCGCTGGCGCTCATCGACGGGCTGCCCCGCGCCGCGACCGCGCTGGCCGGCGAACTCGAGGAGATCGCCACCAGGATGCCGGCGGGGGTATCCGACCGCACGGAGGTGCTGATCGCGATCGCGACGGCACACTACTCCGCGAACGACTTCGCTCGCGCCCTGCGGTCGACAGACGAGATCCGCGCGTTGGAAGCAGAATGGCGCGTTGACGAGATCGCTCCTCCGACAGCCCTTTCCGGCGCACTCAAGATCCTACTCGGCGACCGTGATGCCGGAACGGCGGAGCTCGAGTCGGCCTTACGCCTCGGCCGGGACGACCCGGCGACGTATGCGATCGTCCTCGGCTATCAGGTCGACCTGCTGGTGCTGGGCTTCCTGACACCTACCGACAGGCTGTTGCGGCGCACCCGCCGGGCACTGCGCATGGCAGAGTCCTTCGGCGACGCGTACACATTGGCACTGGCCCGGTGGGAGCACGGAACGCTGCTGTCCCATCGCGGCAACAGCCGGGGCGCCGAGCTGCTCCGGCAGGCGCGCGCGGGTGGTATCGACATGGGCGGCAGCCAGATCGATGCCGACATTGCTCGTCACAACCCCGGTGATCCAGCCCTCACCGCCGCCTTGGTGAAGTCGACGCGCGACGAGATCGAGTGCGGCGACATTCATTTTGCGGCCTATTCGACGGCGGCACTGGTCGACATACTGGTCCGCACCGGCACCCAGGACGACTTGGCGACGGCGGCGGACGCAACCGCCCGGCTCGATGCCGGGCTGACCGAGATGGGTCACCGGGCGCTGCAACCCTGGCTGCTGCGCTGCCGGGCCACACTCGCCGGGGCGAACGGGGACACTGCGGGTGCCCGGCGACTCAGGGCCGAGTATCGACGGACGGCAGCACGCCTCGGCGCATCAGGTCACATCGCCACGGTGCGGGACTGATTCACACGACTTCGGCCACGGACCGCGGCAGCACCGCGGGCGCCGGAACAGGGGGTGTTTCGCCGACACCGAAGCGCCGATGCAGTTTCGCCGCGAAAGGCGGTGCCCACCAGTTGAACCGGCCCAACACACGCATGAAGGCCGGCACCAGCAGCATACGGACCAGCGTGGCGTCCATCAGGACGGCCAGGGGAACGCCGAGGCCGAACATCTTCATCACCGACACCTCGGCGGCCATCAAGGACGCGAACGTCACGGACATCAGCAACGCCGCCGCCGTGACCACCCGACCGGTGTGCGCCAGGCCGCGGGCCACGCTTTCGTCGTTGTCGGCACGGCGCCGCCCGGATGCCAGCCAGAATTCACGGATTCTCGAGATCAGGAAAACCTCGTAGTCCATCGACAGTCCGAAGGCCAGACAGAACAGCAACACCGGCACACTGGCCACCAGGGTGCCCGTGGCGGTGGTGCCGAGACCACCGAGGTGGCCGTCCTGGAAGACCCACACCAGCGCGCCGAATGCCGCCGTCAGCGACAGCGCGTTGAGCACCAACGTCTTCAGCGGTATCACGAGGCTGCCGGTGATCAGGAACATGAGCAGGAACGTCACAGTCGCAATCACCGAAAGAACAAGGGGCAGTCGCGAACTGATCCCAACCGCACCGTCGCGGTTGATCTGCGCCCACCCGGCGAACTGCGCGTCCCGCCCACCGGGCGGGGCGACGGCATGCAGCGCGTCCAACTGTGCCTCCGATTCCGCGGAGTACAGCGGCGCGCTCGAGTTGACCGTCAGAAACGCGCTGCCGTCCTGCCACCCGACCGGGGATCGGGGCGGACCGGCCGGCAGCCCGTCGACGAAGGCACCACCAGGTGCCGATACCGCCGACACCCCGCGCACTCTGGACAGGTCGGCGGCGTAGCGGTCGAGTTCGGACGAGATCAACCCCGAGGTGTCCGGGATGACAACCGTGACGTCGGTCGTCGAATCGATCGCGAAATCGCTGCGTATCTCGTCACCGAGCTGACGGGCCGACGCGGACTGCGGCAGGATCCGTTCGTCGGGATAACCCCACTTGACGCCGAGGAACGGGACGCCAAGCAGGATCAGCACCGCGGTGACCGTGATCGAGATCGGAACAGCATGGCGCATCACGATTTTCGTCCAGCGGTACCAGAACATCTGCTCGACGGGGTGTGGGCCGCGCTGCTGCCGGCCCAGCATCCGCCGGAATGCGCGTCGCACGTCGAGGGCGTTTAGCCGGTCGCCGAGCAGCACGATCGCCACGGGCGTCACCACCAGCGCGGCGGCGACCGCGAAGGCCACCACTGCCACACCGGCGTACGCGAACGACTTCAGGAAATACATCGGGAAGAACGCCAACGCGGCCATCGACAACGCGACGGTCACCGCGGAGAAACAGTACGGTACGCCCCGCGGTCGCCATGGTGCGTACCAACGCCGCGTCGCGCGCGGCGCCGGCCGCCAGCTCGTCGCGGTACCGGCTGACGATCAGCAGGGTGTAGTCGATCGCCAGCGCCAGACCCATGGCGAGGATCAGATTGAGCGCGAAGATCGAGACCTCCGTGCCGAGCGCGACGGCACGCATCACGGCCATCGAACCGACAATGGCGCAGACCCCGACCGCCAACGGCAGCGCCGCCGCCAGCAGTCCCCCGAAAACCCACACCAGCACAACGAAACTCACGGGGAACGCGATGACCTCCATGAACATCAGGTCCTTCTTGGTCTGATCGAGGATCTGCACGTAGCTCATCGCCTCGCCGCCCAATTCGACGGTCACATCGTCGAATCCGGGGATCATCGCGCTGATCTGCACGGCGTGTGCCTGGGCGCCGGATTCCCCGCCGGTGATACCCGCCACGATCAAACCGGTCGTGTTCCCCTCACCGATCAGCATTGGCGCCGAGGACGCCGGTGACGTCCACGCCGACTGCACGTTCGTGATGTAGGGCAGCGAGCTCAACTGATCGACGATGGCCAGCCCCGCACGTCGCGCGGCGGCACTCTGGACACCGTCAGCCGAGCTGACGCCGATCACCAGAGCCATGTTGCCTGCGCCGAACTTGTCCGCCAGCAGCTGCCCCGCATGCCACGACTGCGAGGTGGGATCCCGGAAGCCGCCGTTGGAGAGCTCGTTGGTCACGGGCACGCCGAAGACTGCCGCACCGCACAGCACCAGAAGGACGCCGGCGATGACCCGGCGCGGCGCGGCCAGGGCGAGCCTGGCAACGGATTGCAACATGTAGGCAAACTCGCACGCCTGCTCCCCGCAGGCATGCGTAGTGCACTACCTCTGCTGCAGGCAGGTGCGCTAGAGCCCCAGGTCGGACAGCCCAGGATGATCGTCGGGGCGCCGCCCGATGGGCCAGCGGAACAGCCGGTCCGCCTCGGTGATGGGCAGGTCGTTGATCGACGCGTGGCGCTGGCGCATCAGACCCTCGTCGTCGAACTCCCAGTTCTCGTTGCCGTAGGAGCGGAACCACTGACCGGAGTCGTCGTGTGATTCGTAGGCAAACCGGACCGCGATCCGGTTGGCTGTGAATGCCCACAGCTCCTTGACGAGCCGGTAGTCGAGCTCACGGTGCCACTTGCGGGTGAGGAACGCGACGATCTGCTCGCGGCCGTCGATGAACTCGGCCCGATTCCGCCAGTGGCTGTCGACGGTGTAGGCCAGGGACACCTTCTCCGGGTCGCGGGTGTTCCAGGCGTCCTCGGCCAGGCGCACCTTCTGGACGGCGGTGTCGTGGGTGAACGGGGGCAGGGGTGGGCGTGCTGACACGAGTGTCAGTGTGCACTGATTACAGACCTGTGGGCGCCCAACGGCTGATGTCGGGCAAGATGGCGCCCGTGGTGGGTGAAGCTGCTGACAAGACCAATCACTGGCTGGACTGGCTGCTGAGGCTGCCGAGGCGCGTGCTGTCGTTGCGCACCATCGTGATCGTGTCCGCGGTCTCGGTGATCGGCGTCATCGTCGCGATCGGTGCCTGGGTGTGGATCGGTATCACCAACGATCAGTACAGCCAGCTGGATCGCCGCCTGGACTCGGTGAGCAGCCTCGGTGACTTCAGCAATCTGCTGACCGCTCCCCCATCCGACACATCGGGGGCGCGGCCTGAAGGCAGCCTGGTGCGCACGGCCCGGATCGGCACGGTGACGGTGTCGCTGCCCGCCGACATCGTGCTGCCGGAACTCGAGAACGGTTACACCAACACCACCATCGACGGCGTGGAGTACCGGGTTCGCACCTTCACCGCGGGGATGGCCTCGATCTCGCTGGGCTCACCGCTTGAAGAGACGCAGAACCGGATCGACGCCCTGCACATGCGGGTGCTGATCATCTGCGGTGGGCTCATCGTGGGCACGCTCGTGGTGGGCTGGGTGATCTCACTGATCATGATCACGCCGTTCCGCGTGCTCGCCCAGCAGGCGCGCGCCATCAACGCGCAGTCCATGCCCGACGAGGTCCAGGTGCGCGGGGTGTGGGAGGCCGTCGAGATCGGTGAAGCCGTCGAGGGCATGCTCGCGCGTATCGGCAACGAGCAGGACCGCACCAAGGCGGCGCTGGAATCCGCACGCGACTTCGCCGCGGCGGCCTCGCACGAACTGCGCACGCCGCTGACGGCCATGCGCACCAACCTCGAGGTGCTCTCGACGCTGGACATGCCTGCGCCACAACGCCAGGAACTGGTCAGCGACGTGATGCGCACCCAGACCCGAATCGAGGCGACGCTGGCCGCGCTGGAGCGTCTGGCGCAGGGGCAGCTGACCACCACCGACGATTTTGTCCCGCTCGACATCACCGAGGTGCTCGACCGGGCCGCGCACGACGCCATGCGCATCTATCCCGATCTGAGCGTATCGCTGGCGGCCTCCACCAGCGTGCTGATGCTGGGCCTGCCCGCCGGACTTCGACTGGTGATCGACAACGCGATCGCCAACGCCGTCAAACACGGCGGCGCCACCGAGGTCCGACTCGACGCCGTCAGCTCGGCGGGCGGTGTACAGATCACCGTGGACGACAACGGATCCGGCGTCCCCGAAGCCGAACGCACCGAGGTCTTCGAGCGCTTCTCGCGCGGTTCGACCGCGTCACGTTCGGGCTCCGGGTTGGGCCTGGCGTTGGTCGCCCAGCAGGCCGAATTACACGGCGGCACCGCCGCTCTGGAGGTCAGCGAACTGGGCGGCGCACGCCTGGTACTACGCCTTCCGGGCGTGAATTAACTACCCGGACAACATCATTGCGCGGCCATGGCTCAGCCGGGCAGGCCTTGCTCCTCCGGCGGCAGCTTCGCGGGTCCGGTGATCTCCGGTACCGCCACCGACACCGGCGGATTCTCCGGAGCCACCGACTGCGTCACCGTGACGCCGGTGGTCATCTCGGAGTTCAGCGTTGTCGCGTCACCCGTGCGTTCCTGCGATACCGCGAATCCCAGTGCGCCCATTGCCACGACGGCGCAGCCGCCGATCATCGCGAGCATGCGGGTCCTGGGCGAGTTCACAACTGCGTTCTCTTCGGTCACGTCAACCGTTCCTTTCGGTCATACTTACCATTTTGATAGCAAAGCTATGGAAAGGGATATTCCCCGCGGCCCAGACTTTTCCCGTGGAGATGGTGTCGGGAAGATCACAGACCGCAAAGAAGTCGGTAACGACACCGTCAAATACCGTGGCGCAGCGCACTTCTGCGGAACCCCGCTGATAGCTTCCGCAGGGTGTATGACCTGCTGAAACGACTTGTCATCCTCGTCGCTTCTGTCGCCATGGCGGCGGCGGCGCTACCCGCGGCCGCGTCGGCGTACTCCACGCAGGCGCCCGTGGAACAACTCGACGTGCCGTCGCCGTCGATGGGCCGCAACATCAGGATCTCGTTCTACAACGGCGGTCCGCACTCGGTGTATCTGCTCGACGGGCTACGCGCCCAGGACGACGCCAACGGCTGGGATATCAACACCGCGGCGTTCGACTGGTTCAACGGGTCGGGGATCTCGGTGGTGATGCCGGTCGGCGGACAGTCCAGCTTCTACACCGACTGGTACCGCCCGGCCACCGGGTCATCGGGAACCAGCACCTACAAGTGGGAGACGTTCCTGACCCAGGAGTTGCCGGCGTGGCTGGCGGCCAACCGCGGGCAGGATCCCAACGGTAATGCGGTGGTGGGCCTGTCCATGGCCGGTGGCGCGGCGTTGACCCTGGCCGTCTGGCATCCGCAGCAGTTCATCTTCGCAAGTTCGCTGTCGGGTTTTCTGAATCCGTCAATGGGGTTGTGGCCCACCTTGATCGGGCTCGCCATGAAAGACGCCGGCGGCTACAACTCCACCGACATGTGGGGGCCGTCCAGTGATATCGCCTGGCGGCGCAACGATCCCATGGTCAACATCAACCGCCTGGTCGCCAACCGCACCGCGCTGTGGATCTACTGCGGCAACGGTGCGCCGTCGGGACAGGACACCGGATCGGATTTCGGCACCAATTTCAGCGCGGCCTACCTCGAGAACATCACGTCGTCGACCAACAAGGAGTTCCAGCAGAAGTATCTGGCCGCCGGCGGCCGCAATGCGGTGTTCAACTTCCCTGCCAACGGCACGCACAGCTGGGGTTACTGGGGTTCGCAACTGCAGGCGATGAAACCTGACATGGTGCGCATCCTGACGGCTCCGCCTCCGCCGCCTGCCCCGGTTCCGGGTCTACCGGTCGCCCCACCGGCACCCCTACCGCCGGCGCCGGTCGCGCCCGTGAGCTGAGGCTGCCCGCCGGGCGGGTGCCTACCGCCGAATCACGACTAACAGGCCGCGCGCGTGAAGAACGCCGACCCGACGATGCCGACGGCGATCGCCCAGTCGTTGTGCCCGTGCATGACGGCCCACACGATGCCGGCGATGCTCGCGACGGCCACGATGACCATCAGCAGAACCATCACCCAGCCGGTGTCGGAGTGGCGCGCGCTGACCGGATGGGCCGCCACGGGGCTGATCGGAACATTCTGTGCACCGGCCATGTCCACGCCTTTCGCTGTGGTGACGATCACATGATTTAAACAGATGTGACCCGGCTCACCAAGGATTGCGGCCACACTGCAACATGATCATTTCCGCTAGGCCATAAAACGCCCGCTAGCAGGCTTTATTAGCTGATCTCGACGTCTTGGGATGTCACCCGCAATGGTTGCCGGGACGCGCGCCTGCCGTCCCGCGGGCGACCCCAGCATCGGCGCCGGCCGCCGACCCCATCAGTGCGGCCAGTGCGTCGTTTGCCTCCCGCAGCGCCTTGGCCAGCATGGCCAGCAGACGTTCCCGAGCACGCTCGCGCTGCAGGATCGGCCGGAACATGCCCGCGGTCAGATTCAGCCGGGACTCGGCCAACCAGTCCATCAGCTCCGGTGTCTCGATCCAGCTCACCTCGTTGCGCTGCTCGGCCAGTGTCATGCCCAACCAGTCCAGGGCGCTGTTCGGATGCGGGATCGGTTCGCACAGATCGTTTTTCGCAGACTCGTCGAAGCCATTCTCGATGTGTGCGATCAACGCGGCGCTGAACACCTGCTGACAGCCGCGCACACTCTGCAGGGTGATCCGGTCGGCACCGAACACCGGTACACCGGGCCGGCGTTCGAGACCGTCTGCGCTGCAGTCGATGTGGAGCACGTCACCGTCGACGGTGACGTCGCCGCCGGTGAGGGTCACCCTACCCGGCTCGAGACGGGTGACACGCCCCCGCCTGACGATGCCGGGGATGCGTCGCAGCTGGTCGAGTTCGGCCCGCGACACCGTGGCGCAGCGGTACATCGATGGCGTGACATCGCCGTCGAGGCGTAGCAGGCTGCCTGCGGCCTCCAATCGTGTGAACAGGTCGCCAACCGAGTCCGCGGCGCGAATCGCCGCAAGGCGCGCGGTGAAACTGGCCTTCACCCCGTCGGCCTGGATGTTCGCCCGGTCCAGCAGCCATGCGTCGCGCGGCATCACCCAGGTGAGCCGGTCCGGGCCGATTCCGTTGCGCAACAACCACAGACAGACGTCGACACCGGTCTTGCCCGCCCCGATCACCACGAACCGGTCCCGGCCGCCCGCACGCAACGGCAGGTCGTTGGGCGCGACACACTCGACACCACCGGCCACCTCGTATGCCGGCGGGCGCATGACCGGCACCACGGTCTGCAGGTAGGTGGCATCCACCACCCGCCTGGCGGAGACGGTGTATTCGGCGCCGGCCATGTCACGGATCAGGCCGTCGCCGAGGTATTCGCTCATCGGGAAGTGGCGCACCCGCCCGGTCGGCAGCAGGTCGTGTTCCAGCACGCGCTCGAAGTAGGCGCAGACCTCCCCGCCGGTCGCCAGTTCGGCGAGCCCCTGGTTCCAGCCGCCGGTGTCGATGCTGCCGCTGCCCAGCTCCCGTGAGTTGACGCCGTAGTACGCCGACGGCTGGTGCAGCCGCACGAAGGGGTAGGCCCTGGTCCAGTGGCCGCCGGGCTGGTGATTACGGTCGACGATCACCATCCGCGCATCGCTCTCGGCCACCATCGTGTCCGCGAACGCCATCCCCATGGCGCCCGCGCCGATCACCAGGTAATCCGTCTCGATCGTCGGCATGTGGTGGCCACCCTAACGGGGATGGCGGTACCGTCGGTTCCGCCATGACCCCTGAGCGCTCCGCACCACTGCATCCGCTACCCGCCGACGGCTACGTGTACCGCACGGGATGGCGGCTGACCACCAGTGATATCGACCAGGACGGCCGGATCCGGCTCGACGGTGTCGCGCGCTACATCCAGGAGGTCGGAGCCGAGCACCTGCTGGACGCCGGCCACGCAGAGATTCATCCGCACTGGATCGTGCAGCGCACGGTCATCGATGTCGTCGAACCACTGGAATGGCCCAGCGACATCAGCTTTGCGCGCTGGTGTTCGGGGATTTCGTCGCGGTGGTGTTCGATGCGCGTGCGCCTGCGCGGATCCGAGGGCGGGCTCATCGAGACCGAAGGTTTCTGGATCAACATGAACAAGGACACCCAGACCCCGTCGCTGATCTCCGATGAGTTCTTCACCCGGCTGGCCACCACCACCGACAACCACCGCCTGAAGTGGCGACCGTGGCTCGACGCCGCGGCCGACGGTGTCACCGTCACGCCATTTGCGTTGCGCAGCACCGATATCGACCATTTCCGGCATGTGAACAACACCGTGTACTGGCACGGTGTCCACGAGGTGCTGGCGCGTGCCGGCGGTCCTTTCGAAGCGCCCTACCGCTCCGTGGTGGAGTACCGTAAACCCATTCAGCCACAGGAGGCGGTGGACATCGTGTGGCGGCGCAGCGGCGGCGAACTGAGGTTGTGGTTCGTGGTCGCTGACCAGGTGCGCGCCGCCGGGCTGGTGCGCCATCTGTAGCGCCTGAACGCCCGTCGTCGGCGCTGCGAATCCGCTGAAGCGGTGTTAGTTTTCGCAAGCGTCGAGAAAGGGGCCACCATGAGCGACGTTGAGTCAGACGTCGGGGAAGACGTCCTGCGGAACGACCTCGACTCGAAGTCCCGCGGCGATGTCCGCGCGGGGATGTCGGCGGACGCACTACGCCAAGCGGTCAGCGATCACCTGATGTATTCGATCGCGCGCCCGGCTGCGGTGCTGACCGCTGAGCACTACTACCGTGCGCTGGCGCTCGCCGTCCGCGACCGCATGCAGCGCCGGTGGATGGCCACCACGCAGGATCTGCTCGATCTGTCGAACAAGGTCACCTGCTATCTGTCGGCCGAGTTCCTGATGGGCCCGCAGCTGGGCAACAACCTGCTCAACCTCGACATCGAGAACGAGGCGCGTGCCGCGCTGGCCACCCTCGGACAGGACCTCGACGAGATCCTCGCCTGCGAGGAGGAACCCGGGCTCGGCAACGGTGGCCTGGGCCGGTTGGCGGCGTGCTATCTGGACTCGATGGCGACGCTGGAGCGGCCCTCGATCGGGTACGGCATCCGGTATGAGTTCGGCATCTTCGACCAGCAGATCCAGGAAGGCTGGCAGGTCGAGAAGACCGACAACTGGCTGGTGCGCGGCAACCCCTGGGAAATCGACAAGCCCGACGCCAACTACATCGTGAACTGGGGTGGCTCCACCGAGCAGTACGTCGATGTGGCGGGGCACTGGCGCGTCCGGTGGAATCCCGGGCAGGTGATCAAGGGTGTCTCCTACGACACCCCGATCCAGGGTTACGGCGTCAACACCTGCAACACGTTGACGCTGTGGAGCGCGCGGGCCGTCGAGTCGTTCGGCCTCGACGCGTTCAACACCGGCGACTACTACAAGGCCGTCGAGGAAGAGGTCTCCGCCGAGACCGTCACGAAGGTGCTCTACCCCAATGACGAGCCCGACGTCGGCAAGCGGCTGCGCCTGCTGCAGCAGTACTTCTTCGTGACGTGCTCGCTGCAGGACATCCTGAGCATCCACCGCGAACGCGCCGACCTCGACATCCATCAGCTGCCCCAGAAATGGGCCATCCAACTCAACGACACCCACCCGTCGATCGCGGTGGCCGAGTTGATGCGTCTGCTGATCGACGAGCTGCATCTCGAATGGGATGAGGCGTGGGAGATCACCGTCGCGACGTTCGGCTACACCAATCACACACTGCTGCCCGAGGCGCTGGAGACGTGGCCGCTGTCGTTGTTCGGCGAATCACTGCCCCGTCACCTCGAACTCATCTATGAGATCAACGATCGGTTCCTCGACGAGGTGCGCGCGCGGTTCCCCGACGACGAGGACCGGGTGCGCCGCATGTCGCTGATCGGCGAAGAGGGCGGCAAGAGCGTGCGGATGGCGCATCTGGCCACCGTCGGCAGTCATTTCGTCAACGGTGTCGCCGCGTTGCACTCAGAACTCCTGAAAGCCAGTGTGCTCAAGGACTTCTACGAGTTGTGGCCGGAGCGGTTCGGCAACGTCACCAACGGCGTGACGCCGCGGCGCTTCCTGGCCTTGTCCAACCCCGGTCTGCGTGATCTGCTCGACGAGACCGTCGGCGAGGGCTGGCTGACCGATCTCGACAAACTGCGCGGACTCGAATCACACATCGACGACGACGAGTTCCGCAAGCGGTGGCGTTCGGTCAAGCGCGCCAACAAGGCTCGGCTCGCCGAGTACGTGCATTCGACCACCGGCATCGAACTCGACCCCAGCTGGATGTTCGACATCCAGGTCAAACGCATTCACGAGTACAAACGCCAGCACCTCAACGTGCTGCACATCATCACGCTGTATCACCGGCTGAAGGCCAACCCCGGCCTGATCGTCCCGCCGCGCGCGTTCATCTTCGGCGGCAAGGCCGCACCGGGATACTTCCTGGCGAAACGGATGATCCGGCTCATCACCGGCGTCGGCGCCACCGTCAACAACGACCCCGACGTGAACCGTTTCCTCAAAGTGGCGTTCCTGCCCAACTTCAATGTCCAGAACGCACACCTGATCTACCCGGTGGCCAACCTGTCCGAGCAGATCTCCACCGCGGGCAAGGAAGCCTCGGGCACCGGCAACATGAAGTTCATGATGAACGGCGCCTTGACCATCGGGACACTCGACGGGGCCAACGTCGAGATCCGCGAGGAGGCGGGCGACGAGAATTTCTTTCTGTTCGGCCTCACGGTCGAGGAAGTCGAGGCGCTCAAGGCGTCCGGCTACCGGCCCGCCGACTACATCGACCGGTCGCCGGAACTGGCGGCCGCCCTGGAACTGATCGCCGAGGGCCGTTTCACCCACGGGGACACCGAAATCCTTCGGCCCCTGCTCGATTCGCTGGTGTTCCACGACCCGTTCCTGGTACTCGCCGATTTCGACTCCTACATCGCATGCCAGGATCGCGTCAGCGCGGCCTGGCAGCATCCCGACGAGTGGACGCGGATGTCGATCCTCAACACCGCGCGCAGCGGCAAGTTCTCCTCGGACCGGGCCATCACGGAGTACTGCGACGAGATCTGGCAGGTCGACCCGATGAACGTAGACCTCAAGTACTGACGCCGGAGCCATCGATTCAGAACTGACGCAGACGAAGTGCGAGTGGGCCTCTGCGTGAGTTCTGACTCGATGCACCAAGACGGCCATCGGACACTAGGGTTCGAACCGTGAATCGTCTCGACCGTTTCTTCGAGATCTCCGAACGTGGCTCCAGCATCGCCGCCGAACTGCGCGGTGGCGTCGTCACGTTCATCGCCATGGCCTACATCGTGGTGCTCAACCCGATCATCTTGTCGGGCTCACCCGATGTCGACGGCAACCAACTCCAGTTCACGCAGGTCTCCGCCGTGACATCGCTGGCCGCCGGCGTCATGACGATCGTCTTCGGCGTGATCGCCCGCCTGCCGTTCGCGTTCGCCGCGGGCCTCGGCATCAACTCGTTCCTCGCGGCGACGGTGGTCGGCTCGGTCACCTGGCCCGAGGCGATGGGTCTTGTCGTGATCAACGGCCTGATCATCGTCGCGCTCGCGGTGACCGGCCTGCGCAAGCTCATCTTTGATGCGGTACCGATGCAGCTCAAGCTCGCCATCACCGCCGGCATCGGACTGTTCATCCTGTTCATCGGTTTCATCGACGCCGGGTTCGTGGCGTCCACCGAACTGCCCTCACCGCCGGTCGGTCTCGGGAGCGGCGGCCTGGGCTCCATCACCACCGTGCCGACGCTGGTCTTCGTCGTGACACTGCTGGTGACCGGCATCCTGGTGGCCCGAAAGGTGCGCGGCGGCATCCTCATCGGGCTGGTCACCGGGACCATCATCGCGGTCATCATCGAGGCGATCTGGCATCTGGGGTCCGGGCAGGACAATCCCGGCGGATGGGGGCTGTCCGTCCCGACGCTGTCGGGTTCACCGTTCGCGGTTCCCGACCTGTCACTGGTCGGTGCGTTCAGCATGGACAGTTTCGGCCGGATCGGGATCCTGGCCGGCGTGATGCTGGTTTTCACATTGGTGTTCACCAACTTCTTCGACGCCATGGGCACATTCACCGGATTGTCCCGGCAGGCCGGGCTGTCCGACGAGCACGGCAACTTCCCGCGGCTGCGTTCGGCCCTGGTGGTCGAAGGCGCAGGCGCGGTGGTCGGCGGCTCGGTGTCGGCGTCGTCGAACACGGTGTTCATCGAATCCGGTGCCGGCATCGGCGAAGGGGCGCGCACCGGGCTGGCCAGCCTGGTCACCGGTGCCCTGTTCCTGGCGGCGATGTTCCTGACGCCGCTGGCCGCGATCGTCCCGTCCGAAGTTGCTGCGGCCGCCCTGGTCATCGTCGGTGCGATGATGGCCGCCGTCCTGCGCGAGATCGACCTCGAGGACTTCTCGGTTGCCCTGCCCGTCGTGCTCACCGTCGCGGTCATGCCACTGAGCTACTCGATCGCCAACGGTATCGGCGTCGGATTCATCTCCTGGGTGGTGGTGCGCAGCGCGGCCGGTAAGGCGCGGGAGATCAGCCCGCTGCTGTGGATCGTGGCAGCCGGCTTCCTGCTGTACTTCGCGCGCGGCTGGGTCGACTCGCTGATCGGGGTCTGACCAGCGGCGCTTTGCGGCACCCATGGTGAGTGAGTACTCTCTCACCATGCCCGCATCGGGACGCGACCGGCTGTTGGCCGAAGCGCTCACGCTGTTCGCCGCCAAGGGGTACAAGGCCACCTCGGTGGCCGACATCCAGCAGGCCTCCGGCCTGGCACCGGGATCCGGCGCGCTCTACAAGCACTTCGCGTCGAAGCGCGATCTGCTCGAGGCCGCCGTCAAGCACCGCATCGACAACATCGTCACCGCTCGCGAACAGTACGATTCGGGCCGGCCGTCGAGCACCGAGGACGCGGTGCGCACCGCGGGCCGGCTGATCTGGAACAACCTGGTGCAGAGCGAAGAGTTGATCCGGGTCATGCTGCGCGAACCCGACGCCCTTGGCGATCTCGACGAACAGACCTGGCAGGTCATCACCGACAACGCCTATCAACGCTTCGCCGATGAACTGAAGGCATCCAATCGCATCGGACGCACCGCGATCCCCGACCCCGAGGCGATGGCCGCCGTGGCCATCGGCTCGCTGTCCTATTACGCCACCCTGCGCGCGCTGACGGGCCGCTCCCCCGGAAACGTCGACGACGAGCGGTACTTCGAAGCCTGGGTCGGGCAGATCACCGGCGCACTCAAGCATTACGCCATTACCCCACAAGACATTTCAGGAGATGACTGATGACGTTCTCACTAGAGCTGAGCGACGACGTGATCGAGGTGCGCGACTGGGTGCACCAGTTCGCCGCGGAGGTCGTGCGGCCCGCCGCCGCCGAATGGGATGAACGCGAGGAGACGCCGTGGCCCGTCATCCAGGAGGCAGCGAAGGTCGGCCTGTACTCACCTGAGTTGTTCGCCCAACAGGCCGTCGAACCCAGCGGCATCGGGATGCTGACGGTGTTCGAGGAACTGTTCTGGGGTGACGCCGGTATCGCGCTGTCGATCCTGGGCACCGGCCTGGCCGCGGCGGCGTTGGCAGGCAACGGAACTCCCGAGCAGTTGGGCCGCTGGCTGCCCGAGATGTTCGGCACAGCGGGCGATCCGAAGCTCGGCGCGTTCTGCTCGTCGGAGCCCGACGCGGGTTCCGACGTCGGCGCCATCCGCACGCGGGCCCGTTACGACGAGGCCACCCGGGAGTGGGTGCTCAACGGCACCAAGACCTGGGCGACCAACGGCGGTATCGCCAACGTCCACATCGTCGTCGCGTCGGTGTACCCCGAACTCGGTGCGCGCGGGCAGGCCACGTTCATCATCCCGCCGGAGACGCACGGGCTCACGCAGGGCCAGAAGTTCAAGAAGCACGGCATCCGGGCCTCGCACACCGCCGAGGTGGTGCTCGACAACATCCGCCTGCCCGAGGACATGATCCTGGGCGGCCGCGAGAAGTTCGAGGAGCGCATCGCGCGGGTCAAGTCCGGCGCATCCGCGCGTGGCCAGGCCGCCATGAAGACGTTCGAGCGCACCAGGCCCACCGTCGGGGCCATGGCCGTCGGGGTGGCCCGCGCCGCCTACGAGTACGCACTGGATTACGCGTGCCAGCGTGAGCAGTTCGGCCACAAGATCGGCGAGTTCCAGGCCGTGGCCTTCAAACTCGCCGACATGAAGAGCCGTATCGACGCGGCCCGCCTCTTGGTGTGGCGGGCCGGGTGGATGGCCCGCAACAACTTGAACTTCGACTACGCCGAAGGTTCGATGGCCAAGCTGGCGGCCAGCGAAGCCGCGGTGTACGTCACCGACGAGGCCATCCAGATCCTCGGCGGCAACGGCTACACCCGGGACTACCCGGTGGAGCGGATGCACCGCGACGCCAAGATCTTCACCATCTTCGAGGGCACCAGCGAGATCCAGCGGCTGGTGATCTCGCGGGCCCTGACCGGGTTGTCGATCCGCTGAGCGTCGCTACTCCTTGGAGTAGTCGGTGCTCAGCCAGCGTTCCGGGCGCATCCGGAAGATGACCGAGTCCGGGGTGAGGTTTTCATCGGTGAACGCCGCACCTTCGGCTTCCCCGAGGTAGCGGACCGCGATCTGGCGCACCACCGCATCGGTGGCCGGCTCGACAGCGGTGACGGTGCCTTCGGCGGTGACGTATTTGTAGGGCGGCTGCTCGTCCTGCGCGGTGATCGAGAATCGGCCCGCGGCTCGGATCAGTTTGTCCTTGACGGTCCCGGTGGTGGTCCAGATTAGCACGTCACCACCGGGCTCGTAGCCGTACCAGATGGGCACGGCCAGTGGGGCCCGGTCGGGTCGCTCGACGGCGATCACGCCGACATGCAGCTCCGCCAGATAGGTTTCTCGTTCCTCGCGCGTCATCGTCGCCATGACTGACGCAACCGCCACCTCATCGGGGCTATTCCAGCCGATTCTGCGCCACGCATCCCCGGTGCTCACTACAGTGCCGTCACTATGGGGGCCAACGGAGACCACATGAGCACGCGATCGCCCAGCGGATACGCACGGTACATCGGCCGGGTCGGCGGTCTCGCGGTGGCGCTCGGGATTGGCGTCGCGATCGCCGACAACGCCGGGGCCGCGCTGGCCGACGACTCCGCGGCGGCGAAACCCGCTGCCAGCTCGGAATCCACGACCAAACCCGACAACGCCAAGCGGACCCTGAAACGCTCACTGGGTGATTTCCGTGACCGGATCGAACGGTCGCCCAAAACCGATCTGTCGGAACGGGTTTCCGCACGGCGCACCGAAATCCGGGACACCGTGCGAGGGTTGGGTTCGTCGCATCGCGACAATGATCCCGGCAAGCCCCCGCAACTCCTGCGGGCCGTCGTGACCCAAGCCCGCCCGGCCACACCGGTGCGCAACCGGCCGGCAACGGCCGACGGTGTCGGGCTGGTGACCGTGCTCGGGGCGGCCCGCCAGGAGCATATCGACGCCTCGCGGGCCGCCCCGGTGCCTGATGTGCCGGCCACCCAGACCCCGCGCACCGATGATCAACTCGCCGCCGAGCAGCGCGCCACGCGGATCGCCAAGAGCCCGGCGGTCGTCCTGGCCAAGGTGGTGCTGAAAGTGGCGTGGTACAACTCGGCCCAGAAGAACTTCACGTTGGTCGGCGGGCCCGACCAGGCGAATCTCGCTCAGCTCGACCGGTCGGTGGATGAATACGCGAACCAGGCCGCCATGGAAGTCCAATTGCTGGATCCGAACAACCCGAAGATCCTGCAGCAGGTGATGCCCCCACACACGTGGTACGGGCAGAGCGTCGGCGGCACCCGCATCTGGTACGACAATCCCGACACCGTCTACCGGTTCGTCGCCGTCAACGCCGCGTCCGAATACGTCATCACCGGCACCTTCGACAAGGACCACATGCCCGCCGATACCAACTTCAGTGTGTTGACGGGCCTGAACGGAGACACCGCATCGAACCTCAACGCGGACGACCTCGAACTCGACGAGGACGGCACCTTCCGGATCACGGTGAGCTCCCGGCAGCCGGAGCCAGGCGAGGACCACCTGTACCTGCCGCCGGATGCCACCCTGATCACCACACGAAACACGTTGTCGGACTGGGATGACCAGGTGCCGATGAGTGTGTCGATAGAGCGGGTCAGCGGGCCGCCGGACAGCCTGTTCGCCCAGGTCGGCGGGTTCCTGTTCCCTGGGATCGGCCCCGCCGTGACGCAGAACCCGACACTGGTCAAGCTGGTGTCGGTGATCCCGCCGTTCAAGAATCCGCCAGTTGCGTTGCAAGCCACCGAGACCGCGCTGTTGATGCTGATCCTGGGCATCTCCAAACAGGACGAGTACATGGCGGTGGCCACCACCGACCCGCAGACCGGTGAACTGCGCCAACCCAATACATTGTCAGAGCCGAGCTACAACGCGCAGTTCCTCGCCACGCAGTTGCAGAGCACCGGTTATTTCGACCTCGCCGACGACGAAGCGCTGGTGATCACGATCGACCAGGGCAGCGCGAAGTACTTCAACGTACCGGTCACCAATGACTGGACCATCACCGACAACTACTGGGATCAGCAGACCAGTCTGAACAACGCCCAGGCGACCCCGGATGACAACGTCGGCACCTACACCATCGTCGTCGCCAAGAACGACCCCGGGATGGCGAACTGGGTGTCCACCGGCGGACTCAACCAGGGCACGTTGTCGATCCGATTCCAGGGTGTCGCCGACCCCATCGGTGACCCGCCGACGGTGCATGCCGAGGTGATCAAGATTCCGATGGCGACGAGCGTGTAGTGATGCCGTCTCCGGTCAGGTAGTACGCCAGCACCGGACGCAGCCATTCGATCAGCGTCGGGTCATCCATGTGCACCAGCGGCGGTACGCCCAGCACGTTGCGCGCCACCGCGATCCCGATCACCTGCGAGCCCACCAGCGCGGCCCGTTCGGCGGGGCGATCGGGAGTGACGGCCATCAGCGCCGGGGTCACCTTTTCGACGAAGACCCCCAGCAGTTTGTCGGCGGCGGCGCGGTTGGTCGCGGCGGCCCGAAGCAGCGGCAGGAATGATCCCTGCGGGCCCCACACCTCGACGAACAGCGGCACCAGCACATCGGCGATCCGGTCCGGCGGTACCCCCGCGAGGTCGGGAAACGCGACGTCCAATTCTGATGCCGCAGCGAATAACTCAGCCTTGTTGCCGAAATAGTGCATCACCAGCGCTGGGTCGACACCGGCTGCGGCCGCGATCGAACGGATGGTGGTGCGCTCGAACCCGTCGGCACCGAACTGTGCTCGCGCCGTGGCCAGAATCGTGGCCCGGGTCGCCTCGGCGTCCCGCGTCTTGGTGCTCATGACGGCAGTCTATTCAACAACTGTTGACATAGCCAGCATTGCGGCCTACGGTCGAGTTCAACAGCCGTTGAACTCAGTGCGGAAAGGAGACCACCGTGACCGTCACCGCCATCCAGATTGGGCTGGATCCTGATCTCATCGACTACGACTCGCCGGAGTTCGCCCAGTTCGCGGGCCTGTCGCGGCATACGTTGCGGGCCGCCAACGACGAGAACGTCGCGGTGCTGCGCGCCGCCGGCTACGACGTTGACAACTGCCTCATCGGATTCGGCGAGGCCGGTGCCGAGAAGGCCAGGCGCTGGCTGGAGGCCCGGCAGTACGACGCCGTGCTGATCGGCGCAGGGGTGCGTCTGGTCGCGAGCAACACGTTGCTCTTCGAGTCCATCGTCAACACCGCGCACGTGACTCAGCCCGGCTGCCGATTCGTCTTCAACTACGCCGCCAAGGCCACCCCAGATGACATCCGACGCTGGTTCCCCGATCCCGAAGGAGTAGCCCGATGACTGCAGGAACGAATTGTGACGTCCTGATCGTCGGCGCCGGCCCCACCGGCCTGACCGCCGCCGGTGACCTCGCCCGCGCCGGTCGCTCGGCGATCGTGCTGGAGCGCTGGCCGGACATGAATCCGTCGAGCCGGGCATTCGCGACCCACGCTCGCACGATGGAGGTGCTCGATGCGCGCGGCCTGGCCGATGACGTGCTCGCCGTGTCGACACAGGCGCCGGCCGTCACGTTGTTCGCCGGGGCACGCCTGGATCTCAGCCATCTCGATTCGCCGTACCCGTTCGTGGCCG
>CAMFLL010000116.1 GCA_945957405.1 uncultured Mycolicibacterium sp.
ATTGCTTGATTGCGTTCGCTTTCTGGATCGGGACAGCCGTTTGGCGCACATTTCATCGTTAACCTGGGTGTCGTGCGCGCAACAAACCTGACCGCATTGGCGGCACTGGCTCTCGCCGTCGGCGTCAGCGGGCCGCTTGCCACGGCCGAGGCGTCCCCCTCTCCTACACACCCCGTTCCGGAGTCCGCGGCCGACCCGCACCGCCTGGTGTTCACCGACGAGCCGGGCGTGGTCGATACTCACCCGTTGGCCCTGGAATCGTGGAGTCGCACCGCCGGCGACGCTGTGACCCTGAATTTCACGCTGGGCTCGCCGAGATGCTACGGCGTCCACGCCACAGCGCAGGAAACCGACGACGTGGTGACAGTGACCGCGGTTGGCGGCACACGGCCCGACGCAGTCGGCCTGATGTGCACCATGGAGGCGGTGTCCGGCGCGGTCGAGGTGCCCCTGTCGGCCCCAGTCGGCGATCGGCAGGTGCTGGCGACCGATACCGACTGACGCTGTGCCGCAGCGCTACGGGCAGCAGGAGCAACCGGTGCCGTCGACGCCGGTACAGCAGCAGTTCGGGTCGACGGCCAGCACCAGACCCAGCAGGTCGGTCAATGCCGCACCGATCCGGGGGTCGGCGAGTTCATAGCGGGTGCGACGCCCCTCGGGCGCGGCGATCACCAACCCGCAGCCCCGAAGGCACGCCAAGTGATTCGACAGGATCTGACGCGATACGCCCAGCTGCTCGGCAAGATCGGACGGATACCCGGGTTCGCGGTTGAGGCTCAGCAGGATCTGTGTTCGTGTGGTGTCCGACAGCGCGTGACCGAAACGCGCCAGTGCGTCGGTATGGGTCAGAGTCTGCACCCCGTTGACAGTACATGCTTTTCTGTACCGTGGTGGCCGCAACAAATGTACGTCCGCCGAATAGAGTTTGCTGGTGGGACGGGCGATCCGTTCGCCGCTCGTTTCTGCCCGCCGACGGGGTGTATCCGGCGCCCGCCGACTACATCTACGACTGATCCACCGGATCCGACGGCTCGACGAGACCGTCCGTCTGGGCGTCGGCGACGACATGTTCCCAACTGATGACCGCGGCGGCGATCAGGGTGATGGCGGTGGCGAAGCCGGCGCATGAGGCGACGGTGCGGGCACTGTCACCGCTGGCGTACACGACGCCGAGCAGGATGGCGAAGAAGGCTCCGGCGAGGGCCACTCGGGCGGTCAGCGCGCTTCGCCACCATTCGCGACGTCGCGCACCGTGCGCGGCGTCAGAGGCCGCGCGGCGCGAAGGTCCGATCGAAGTGGTCATGAGACCACTGTCCGCTCATGGACTGAGGAGGTTCGAAGCGTTTCTTGAGGAAACACTCTGAATGAGCGCCGCCTGTGTCAGTCCGGCCTCGGCGCGGGCGGCGGACCGAGCACCTGGATGTCGAATTGCGCACAGACTTCGGCCACATGCGCCGGATCGATCGGCTGCGGTGCGGGCAGCACCGCTTCCGCGGCGGGTTCCCCGAGCGCCGCGACGAGGTGTTCGAACTTTCCGGGCGTGGACACCTGGAACACCCGCGCATCGTCCGACAACACACAGAAGGTGTGAGGCAGGCCGCGCGGCAACCAGATCACCGCGCCGGCGCCGTGGATGGCTTCGACGTCACCGCAGGAAAACCACATCTCACCGTCGATGACGTAGAACAGTTCGTCTTCGGAGTCGTGGCGGTGTACCGGCGGCCCGAAGTTCTTCGGCGCCAGAAACTCCATGGCCGTCAGGATGCCGTTGGTCTGCTCGCTGTTGATCTTCGCCGTGTACAAGGTGTTGAGGAAGTTGAAGTGCTCGCCTGCACCGCGGGCGATCAATGCCGGGCTCTGGGTCGTCACCCGCTCAGGGTAAGCGGACCAGGCCCGCCCGATGGCGGGATCGCAACGATCGGTCCGGTCAGCCGGCCTTGCGGCCGGCTCCGATCATGTGATGGCGTGGCACCAGTTTGATGCGTTCACGGCCGACGGCCTCGCCCAGCGCCAGTTCGTGCGCATCGAGACGCTCCCACTCCTCCCACGTGGTGTAGTCGATACCCGAACCCGACAGATGCTCCAGGATGGCGTCGGGCGCCGAGATCTCCGCCGGGCGGATACTCGGCAGATCCGTGAGCAGGTTCGAGATAGTCTCCGCGGCATCGGATTTCGTGTGCCCGATGAGTCCCACGGGGCCGCGCTTGATCCATCCCGTCACGTACGTACCGTTCATCTCCACGCCGTCCATCTCGAGCACGCGGCCACCCGCGTTGGGCACCACGCCCTCGAAGTGGTCGAAGGGAAGATCGGCCAGATGCGTGGAGAGGTACCCCACGGCGCGGTAGACCGCCTGTACGGGCCACTCGGTGAAAGATCCTGTGCCACGGACGGTTCCGTCACCGATCAACTCGGTTCGCTCGGTACGCAGCGCCTCGACACGGTCGGTGCCGAGCACGGCGACCGGCGCCTGGCACAGGTGGATGTGGATGCGGTGCGGCGCGCCGCTGGGCTCACGATCCATGTACTTCAGCATGGTGTCGACCACCAGCCGGGTCGACTTGCTGGTGTTGATCGCGGCCTGGCTGGCTTCGTCGATCTCGAATCCCTCCGGGTGGACGATGACGTCGACGTTCGGCGAGTGCGACAGTTCACGGAACTCCATCGGCGTGAACTTGATCTGCGCCGGTCCGCGTCGGGCGAACACGTGGACATCGGTGGCCTGATTGGCCTTCAGACCGGCGTACACGTTGTCCGGGATCTCCGTGGTGAGCTGCTCGTCGGCCGGTTTGGCCAGCATTCGCGCGATGTCCAGGGCAACGTTTCCGGCGCCGAGTACGGCGACGCTGGTCGCGGTCAACGGCCACTCGCGCGGCACATCGGGGTGGCCGTCGTACCACGACACGAAATCCGCGGCGCCGTAACTGCCGGGTAGATCGATTCCCGGGATCTCGAGGGCGCGGTCGGCCCGCGCGCCGGTGGAGAAGATGACCGCGTCATAGAAGCGCCGGAGATCGCTCAGTTTGATGTCGGTGCCGTAGTGGACGTTGCCGATGAATCTGATCTCGTCACGAGACAGCACCCTGCGTAGTGCCTTGATGATCTCCTTGATGCGGGGATGGTCCGGCGCCACGCCGTAGCGCACCAGACCGTACGGGGCGGGTAGCCGGTCGAACACGTCGACCCGGGCAGCCGCGTATTCCTTGGTCAGGATGTCGGCGGCATAGATGCCCGCCGGTCCTGCTCCGATCACCGCTACTCGGATCTGTCTCATCCCACACCTTTCCCATTCGAGTAAGGCAAGCCTAAGTAGTTGGCATGAGGCCGCAAGACTTACGTCCAGAGATCCCCATCACATCCTCGCGTCCCACGTAGTGACATATCCGACAGCGAGAATTGCGTTGCCGGTCAGCGGTCTTGCGATGATCGAAAGCGTGGACGACGACACCTGGGCAGGTATCGCCCATCAGTTCGCCGACGAGGCGTATGCATCCGTCAAGGGCATGGTGCGCACCTATGTGCTGGATCGCCAACTCCGCGAACACCTGCCGCCGCCGCCGGCATCTGTACTCGACGTCGGCGGCGGAGCCGGCCACCAGTCCTTCCTGCTGGCACAGGCAGGATATGAAGTGACACTGCTGGATTCGTCACCGGCGATGCTCGCCAAGGCGGGGCAGCGGTTGCAGAACCTGCCGGAGCCGGCGCGGCAACGAGTTCGACTCATCCGAGCCGACGCCGAGCACGCGGTCGATGCCGTCGACGGACGGCGTTTCGACGCCGTGCTGTGCCATGGCGTGCTGGGCTACCTCGCGCACCCGGAACCGGTGGTGGAACAGCTGTGCCGGTGCGCCGACAGCGCGGGCATCGTGTCGATCATGACGGGCAACGCCCACGCGATGGCGGTGCGCCCGGCACTGGAACAACGATGGGACGACGCCTTGGCAGCGTTCGATACCGACACCGAGGTCGGGGTGCTCGGCTTACCCACCCGCGCCGACACCGTCGAAGGACTCGGCGGGATTCTGGTCGACCACGGGGTGCAACCGCTCACCTGGTACGGGGTATGGCTGTTCACCGACTGGCTCGAGTTCGGCGGTGTCGCGCTGGACGCTGCCGACACCACACGCGTGAAGGCCACGGCCGTCGTCGAATTCGAGGCAGGCAGGCGCGACCCCTACCGCGGGCTCAGCCGCGTCTTCCATCTCCTGGGGCGGAAGGAACCCGCACTCACCGGGCGATCAGCGTGAGAATGGCCTCGGTCAGCCGGTCCAGATAGTCATCATCGGCGTCGACCTGCATGACGGACTGCCGCCAATAGAGCGCTCCCCCAACCATGTCCAGCACGACCTCGATGTCGACATCGTCGGCGACCTCACCGCGTGACTTCGCACGCTCGAACAACTGAGCCGCCTTGAGCCGCCGCGGTTCCCGGATCTGAGCGGCCAACACGGCGCCGTATTCGGGATCGCGGGCGGCCTCGGCCAGCAGGTCCGGGATGATGGTCCGGGCGAGTCGGTGTGTCAGTGCCTGGCGCCCGTTCTCGAGATAGATCCTGAGATCACCACGTAATGTCCCGGTGTCCGGCACATCGATGGCGGCGATCGCGACCTTGGCCACCAGATCGGCGGCCAATTCCCGCTTCGACTTCCAGCGACGGTAAATCGCGGCTTTACCCACCCCGGCGCGCTTGGCCACAGCATCGACGGACAGCCGCCCGTAGCCGACGGCGGCGAGTTCTTCGAAGAACGCGGCCTCGATGGCCGCCGTCACGTCGTCGAGAAGGACCGGACCGCCCGAGGTCCGGCGCGTTGCAGTGGCCACGACCGGGATATTACCCAATACGGAACTATTGCGTTCCGTTTACGCGAGGTCTACTCTCAATCGAGACGATGCAGTTCCGTTTCGTTAAGGAGAAGTCATGAAATTCTTGTTCGACGACGAGTCGTTCTCATTCGAGACCCTGCGGGCTGCCGGCTATGCCAACGCCGGGGGCGCGGACCTGGGCGAGGTGCTGGTCACCGCGCGCGCGATCCCCGAAGGCGACGAACAGGCCTGGCACCGCGAGTGGAAGGCCACGGCAGAACGCGTCGAGGCACTGGGCCGTCAGTCACTGGCCGCCGGTCATCCCCTCAGCGCACGGGAAGCGCTGCTGCGGGCCTCCAACTACTACCGCACCGCCGAGTTCTACCTCCGCGAGGACCCCGCGAACGACCCTGATGCGCACGATCTGTTCACGCGCTCGCGCGACACCTTCCTCGATGCAATGGCGTTGTTCGACTTCGGTTTCGAGCGTGTCGCGATCCCCTACCAGGATGTCCTCTTGCCCGGCTACCTCTACCTCGTCGACACCACCGGACGGCCGCGGCCCACCGTCATCTTCAACGGCGGCTACGATTCCACACTCGAGGAGTCCTACGTCGCACTCGCTGCGGCAGCCCTCACCCGGGGATACAACGTGCTGGCGTTCGACGGGCCGGGTCAGGGCGCCGCGCTGCGGGAACAGGGCCTGACCTTCCGCCCCGACTGGGAGGCGGTCCTCACCCCGGTGGTCGACTTCGCCCTGACCCGCCCCGAGATCGCACCCGAGGCCATCGCCGTGTTCGGCTACAGCCTCGGTGGCTACCTGGTGGCCCGCGCCGCTGCATTCGAGAACCGGCTCGCCGCCATGATCCTCAACGACGGCGTGTACGACTTCTACTCTGCGATGACCAGGATGGTGCCGCCATTTCTCGCCGAGTGGATCGAACAGGGCAACGACGATGCCGCCAACTCGGTGCTCGGGCTGATGATGACGGTCAGCACCCAGATGCGCTGGGCGCTGCGAAACGGACTGTGGGCCATGGGGATCGGAACGGCGGCCGATCTGGCGCGGGCGTTCCGCGCCTACACCATCGCCGATGTGGCTGATCGCATCACCGCTCCGGCGCTGGTGCTCGACGCCGAGAACGACCAGTTCTTCAAGGGCGAGCCGGCCCGGGCCGCTGATGCCATGGTGAACTCCAAGACCACGCTGGTGACGCTCTATGAAGCCGACGGTGCCGGTGAGCATTGCCACATGGGCGCCGCGGCGCGTGCCAACCAGGTCATGTTCGACTGGCTAGACGAACAACTCGACACCGCACGCCCCGCACCGAAACCGTAGTTCCTGTACGCATTGTCCGGGTGGACCCGTCACAACCCACAGTTTCGACGAGTCAATCACTGCGAGCCTCACCGGTCGCCTGGAACACCACCCGGCGACCGATCTCGACGGCGTGGTCGGCGAACCGCTCGTAGAAGCGGCCCAGCAGGGTCACGTCGACCGCGGATGCCACGCCGTGCTTCCACTCCCTGTCCATCAGCACTGTGAACAAGTGCTTGTGCAGTCCGTCCATGGCGTCGTCGTCGTCGCTGATCTGCGCCGCCCGTTCGACATCGTTCGACAGCACGACATCCTTGGCCGCACTACCGAGATCAACGGCGACCCTGCCCATTTCGGCGAAGTAGCCGTTGACCTCCTCGGGTACGGCGTAGTCGGGATGGCGCCGGCGGGCGATCTTCGCGACGTGCAGCGCCAGGCCACCCATCCGTTCGGCGTCGGCGACGTTCTGCATCGAACTGACCACGGCCCGCAGATCACCGGCGACCGGTGCCTGCAGCGCCAGCAGGATGAATGCCGATTCCTCGGCCTCGGCCTTCATCCGCACCAGCTGATCGTGATCTGTGATGACCTGTTCTGCCAGAACAAGATCAGCCTGCAGCAACGCTTGCGTTGCGCGAGCCATCGCCTCGCCGGCCAACCCGCACATGTCACCGAGCAGGGTGGTCAGCGCGTCGAGCTTGTCGTGAAAAGCGGTGCGCATGAGCCAAGCCTAAGCCGTCGACCCGCCGATTGAGTCATTACGGTGCCTGGGGAGTGACCAGGAACTTCTCGCCCGTCGCCCGCTTGAGGTAGCTGTTGAACGCATCGGGGGCGAGCATGCCCGCCAGCGTCACCTCCCGGGTATAGGCACTCGCGAAGGTCGTCGTCAGCTCAGCGGCCACCCGGTCGCGCAACCGGCCGATGGTCTCCGGTCCGGCGCCCATCAGGAAGGGGGTGAGCAACCACCCGCCAATCCCCCAGGCCATGCCGAAGTTCCTCGTGAGAACGGTGGGCCCGGTGTCGAGGCCGCCGTAGATGTAGACCTGTTTGTGAACGGCCGACCCGTAGCGCGAGTACTCCGCAGCGGTGGAACTGGCCGCTTGCTCCATGGCGTTGAGGATCTGGCTGGCCAGCGTCCCACCCCCGGTGGCGTCGAATGCCATCGTCGCCGAGGTCGCGGTGAGTGCCTCGACGAGATCGGCGGCGAACGACGGCGACGACGAGTTGCAGACATGGACCGCCCCCAGCGAACGGAGCAAGTCCTCCTGATCCGCCTTACGCACGATGTTGACCAGCGGCACATCGTCGGCACGGCAGAGCTTCACGAGCATCTGGCCGAGATTCGACGCCGCCGCGGTGTGCACCAGCCCCGAATGGCCTTCCCTGCGCATGGTTTCCAGCATTCCCAACGCCGTAAGCGGGTTGACGAAAGACGAGGCGCCATCCCTGGCGGTGGCCCCGTCCGGCAGGACAAGGGCCGCCGACGCGTCGATCACCCGGTACTGGCTGTACATCGCGCCGCCTGCGATCCCCACCATCTTGCCGAGCAGGGCTTGCGCTGCCGGCGACGACCCCGCGGCCACCACCGTTCCGGCGCCTTCGTTACCCACCGGCAGCGATTGGTCGACACGGGCCGACAGTCCCGCGAGCGTCCCGTCCCGCATCGGCGCGGTGACGGTGGGACGCTCGGGTGTGCCCTCGACGGTCGCCGCCGACATGTCCGCGCCGGGGATCAACAGTGCCAGGTCTGACGGATTGATCGGTGACGCCTCGATCCGCACGACCACCTGGCTCGCCTCCGGAGCCGGCACCGGTACCTCGAGCAGAGACAGTTCGAGTGTGCCCTGCGACGTCACCAGTGAACGCAGTTGTAGGCCCGTCTCGGGCGGCAGATCGGTCATCGGGGTACCTCATTCCTGTCGATGTCGACTATCTCGAACCATGCGGACGCATTCAAGGTGACGTCACCCTCGGACGATCCGGCGGGCCGCGACGGCCAGTGGCGAAGGTGTGATACGCCACAGGTCGTCATCGGCGGCAGCCCACGCGTACCGGGGTATCCCGTCGTCCAGCAGCCGGCGAAGCCCTGGGAGCGCCAATTCGTCGGCGGACCATTCGTAGAGCGGGCCGAGCCTGGGTTGGATGACACCGATGTCGAGCAGGTGCCCCACGCCGTGCTCGACGGCAACGTAGTTCTCCACATCATCGCCCAGTGGATAACGGTCGGGCAGCACGCGCGACAGTGACAGGAAGATGCCGGTCATCCCGATCCGCGGATCACCGAGCGGGCGTCCCAGCGGGGCGAGCCAGCCGAGCGCCAGTCGGGGTGCGGTCACCAGAGCGTGCGCGAACAGCACCCGCAGGAGAACCACATTCAGGAAGAAGCGTTCGACGCGGCGTTCATCCGCTGCCAGCGACGCATTGGCCAGGTAACCCGTGACGATGCTGGTGTTGTGGGCCCGGTACCAGCTGCGCGCGGTCGGGCGTCGGATGAACTCCAGATGTGTCGCGACGCCGGGAGCGCTGGGCTGGCCGGCGTGGCCGAATGCCAACGCCCGGGCTTCGGCGGTGTCCCGGAGGAGTCCTTCGTTCAACGCCCGCCACCACGGACTTCCCGGGCGTGAAGCGGTAGGCGGATTCAGCAGGTTGCGCCGCATCTGCCATCCCATGAATGCAGACGCCGCTCGCCGGTATGGCAGATATCCACGGTCGAACTGTGATGGCACCTCGTACATCTGGCGCATCAACGCGAGGCGGGCCGCCGGATCGTCCCGGACCCGCTCGACCGCCGATCGCGCCACATCGGCTGCGCTAGTGGACATCACCGGTGAATCTCGCAGCGGTCACCGTCACCATGGTACGGCGCAGGTAGCCGCGGCCGTTCCGATGTGTCAAACGCGGTGTCGCGGATCGAAGTTCGACAATGTCGGAGTCGGGGCTTCGGCCGCGAAGTCGCTGTTGGAGAACGTGTAGCGGTACCACGGTGCGTCATCGCAGCGGCCCAGCCGCGGGCGCAGATTGCTGAACGCGCGGTAGACGGTCTTGTAGGGCTGACCGTTGTAGTGCTGCAGGATCTCCTTCCACGTTCGCGGCGCCTGCCCGATCAACGATTCCATGTCGGCGGTCAGGTGCTCCTCGGTCATCACCACCACATCCGGCGGCGGATCGCCGAGTTCGAAGACGGTGCTGCGGTCGAAGTGCGAGCGGGTGAACTGCGGGCCCATGGCAATGGTGCAATCCATGCCCATCTTCGACGCCGTGCCAGGCGCGACGTCCGATCCGATCATCGGGTCGACGGTCATGGTGTTGCAGCCGGGGATGATGATGGTGTCCAGGTGCGGCATGAACCGGAATGCCATCGCGAATTTCACCGCGTTGTCGTCCCAGATGTCGATGTCCTCGTCGAAAACCATGGCGATCTTCGGCAGCGCCAACTTGGAGCAGGTCAGCATGATCCCCAGAGCTTGTTTACCGTCACCAGCACCCCTCGGTTTGATCTTGGCGTAGGCGATATTGGACAGGCCGCCGAGGTCGCACCGGACCTCTTTGACGTCGATGCCCGAGAACGTGAGTGCGCCGAAGATGTCCGACTCCAGGGCCGGCAGCTGCAGCATGTTGTCGGTGTACCAGGGGTGCAGGCCGCCGATGGTGGCGTGCTGATAGATACCGCCCCGGCGAAAGGTCATGGCCTTGACCACGGCCCGGTAGTTCTTCTTGATACCGCCGCCGTACATGCCCGTGAACTCGCCGTAGGGACCCTCGTCATGGGTGAGGCCCTCGGTGGCCATCAGTTCGCATTCGAGCACGATCTCGGCGTTGGCGGGAACCAGCACGTCGATCGTCTCGCACTTGACGAGCTTGGCCGGGTGACCGTAGAAGCTGCCGAGTACTTCGAAATCGTCGGTGTCCGGGGGCACACCGGTCAGCGCGGCCACCTTGTCGACGATGGGTCCACCGATCACGATCGCGACCTCGAGGTTCTGGCCGTTGTCTTGCGCCGCAATGGCATTGATGCGCTGGCGGTGCGATGTGCACGTCATGTCGAACATCTTTTCGTTTCTCGACCGGAACATGCTGCGGTAGATGCCCCAGTCGTAGACCCCGGTCTGCGGATGCTTGCTGATCACCAGGTTGTCGTTGGTGAAGGCGTGCCCGTCGCGGTCGTGATGCAGAAAGAGCGGCAGCCTGGTGATGTCGACGTCGTCGCCGGTGAGGATGACCTCCTTGCACGGCGCGGTGTCGACGATCTCGGGCTTGATCCGGCGCTTCGCGCGCTCGGTCATGACGAAACCACTCTGTGTCTTGTCGCAGTCAAGGGCCCACGCCGTCTGCTCCTGATTCGAGTAGGCGTTGGCCAGGAACTGGAACTCGCAGTCGGTGATCTTCTCGACCAGCACCGCGGTAAGCGGGTTGGCCTCCATCACTGCGGGTAACTCGTCGACCCGCTTCTCCTCGGTGACGCGGACAAGCATGCCCGCTTTCTCCATGTCGGTGACGAACTCACTCAGGGATTGCTGCGGCATGGCGTGCCTTTCACTCGAACGCCGGTGCGGCGTCGCCTGTTTCGGCGTACGTGCGCAGATGGTGCAACAGCACGCCCCAGAGGGTGTTGCATTTGCGGTAGTTGCCGTGCGTGCCAGGCCAGCCGGCATGCACATGCTCGACGAGGGTGCGACCGTCGTCGGTGGCCGACAACGTGAACGTCGTTGTGGTGTCGATCGAGTCGCCGGGGCCCCGGGTGCATCGCCAGCGGACCAGGCGCGGTGCATCCGAAGTCTCAATGGCCCAATCGAATTCGGGACCATCGGCGAACGCGAAACGCCATTCGGTGCCCGGCTCACCTGTGCCCGACGCCGATGGGGTGTGCCAGCCCGCCACGCCGGCGCGTGTCGACAGCGCCTCGAAAACGCGCCCGGGCGGCGCGGAGATCTTGATCTCGTGATGGATGTCGGGCACGGTGTCTCCTACCTCGCGTCGAGTTCGGGAAAGTCATAGTCACGCCAACCCGGGACGTCGGCCACCTCGACGACACGGCCGCCGTGTTCCTCCCGTGCCGGACCGCACAGATCGCCCGCGGTCTTGATCACCGTGCCATAGGGGTAGGTGGCGTCGATCCCGATCGCCGACCCGGTGCGCTGGTCCGGTGGCAGCGACTCGTCGGCCGTCGGGTCCAGTGGTCCGCCCGGCAGGTCTTCCACGATGATCACGTCGCGCGCCGGTTGCGTGCGGAACGCCATCGCCCATTCGACCTCTTCCGAGTCGTGCACATCGATGTCGGGGTCGACCACGATGACCGTCTTCGGTCGCAGATTGCTACCCATGGCCGCGAGGATCGCACTGCGCGCCTCACCTGCGTAGCGCGGCCGCATGGCGATCACCACGCGGAAATAGACACCACCCGACGGCGGGATCGCGACCGCCGTGACTGTCGGGAACTGCTGGCGGAACAAGTCGAAGAACGACGCCTCGAACGACAACTGCTTGAGGATGTGGTTCTCGGTCGTGGGTCGGCCGGTCAGCAGAGCCTGGAAGTACGCACCGGTACGGTGGGTGATGGCGGTCGGCCGGACAATGGGTTTCGGTGAGGCCGGAGTGTAGTAGCCGGTGTACTCGCCCAGGGGTCCTTCCCCGACGGACTGCGTGAAATCGACCTCGAACTCGATGACCACCTCGGCGTGCGCCGGCACCGACACGTCATTGGTGCGGCATTTCACCAGCTCGACCGCTTCGCCGCGCAGACCGCCAACCACCTCCCAGTCGTCGGTGTCCTCGGAGACCTGGATCGGGCACGCGTACGCGATCATCGGATCGACTCCGATCACGAGCGCCGCGCGAAACGTTTTGCGCCCCATGCGCTGCGCCTTGGCCTGGTTCTTGGCGAACCGGTGGCTCGGCGCGGCCATCAGCGACATCGTCGTCTTGTCGATGATCTCGCATCGGTAGTGGCCGATGTCCGGGACGCCGGTCTCCGGATCATGACTGACCACGAATCCGGACGTGATGTACGGGCCGCCATCGTCGGGGCTGTACCTCGGCACGGGGAGAATCGACAGGTCGACGTCGGCGCCGAGGATCACGTTCTCGTGCACCGGGCCGTCGTCGACATGCTTGGGCGCAATGCGGTTCTTCAAGCGTGCAACGATCTCGTCGAAGGCGTTCGCCTGATCGCAGCCGTACGCGATCAGCGCCTTCGCCTGCGAGTTGTACACCCCGCCGACCAACGGAAACCGGGTGCCGTTGTTGGTGAACACGACGGCGGGGCCTGCGATCGACGCGCTCTTACGCAACGCCTTGGCGACCTCGAGTTCGAGCGCGACGGCACGGTCGACCTCGAGCAGCTCACCCCGGGCGCGCAGCGCATCGAGGAACTCCCGGAAATCCTGAAACGCCACGAGGTATGCCTCATACTCTCTGCGTGATGGTTGCCAGCGAAGTAAAGATCTACCGTGTCACGACTGCTGGAGCAAGAGGTGTGAGGCACTCGGTTTCCCTATGACCTCGTCAGACTCGGAATTGCAGCAATTCGCCCTCGGCGTATACGCCGCCGACGGCGTGTCCGCGGCGGCGTTGCTACTGCAAGATAAAACTGACGTCGACGTCAACGTCCTGCTGTTCGCCGCCCACCTCGGTGCGGCGGGGGGCCGTACCCTGCGCGCCGACGACGTCGCCGCGGCGCGGCAGCGGATCGGGGAATGGCACGCCGATGTCGTCCGCCCGCTGCGAGCACTGCGCACCCGCCTGAAGGCCGGCCCTCCTCCGGCCCCCAACGACACGACGGCGCAGCTACGCGAACGTGTCAAGAAGCTCGAAATCGACGCCGAGCTCATCGAACTGGATGAGTTGGCGCTCGTCGCAGCCCAACTGGACGCGCCCGCCGCCGACGGCAGCGCGGCGCAGCGGGCCGCGGCGGCGATGCGCGTCGTCGTGGTCGACAGCGCCGGCCGGCCACCGACCGCCGACGAGAATGACGCAATCTCCGTGATCGCCGCTGCGGCAGCACAATACGGCGAAGAGGGAAGATGAGACGCATCATCCTGGCAATCACGGGCGCCTCCGGCGCCATCTACGGTGTCCGTGCGCTGGAGTTGCTCCGAGACGTCGAAGTCGAGACGCATCTGGTGCTCACCTCGTCGGCACAACGGACCATCGCCCACGAGACGTCCTACAAGCTCGACGCCGTCAAGGCGCTCGCCGACCACGTGCACAATCCCCGCGATATCGGTGCCGCCGTGTCGTCGGGATCGTTTGTCACGACAGGCATGTTGGTGGCGCCGTGTTCGGTCAAGACGCTCAGTGGAATCGCCAACTCGTACAACGACGAACTGGTGGTCCGGGCCGCCGATGTGTGCCTCAAGGAGCGACGCCGCGTCGTGCTGATGCTTCGCGAAACTCCGCTGCACGCCGGGCACATCGACCTGATGGCGCGGGCAACCGCCAACGGCGCGATCATCATGCCGCCGGTACCGGCGTTCTACGCGCTGCCGCAGACAGTCGACGACATCGTCGATCAAACCGTCTCGCGTGCGCTGGAGTTACTCGACATCACCATCGCCGGCGTCAGGCGATGGGATGGCAGCGCCGCCGTCCCCGACGACGGCTGAGTCATCTACCGGAGCGCCCAGGCCGGCTCGGCCCGGTACTCGTCACTCGAAAGTTCGACTGTGTCACCGATGTCGATGGTGATGACGCCGTCAGCCCGGTCGAGACTCGACGAAGCGAACGTCTGCGCCCTGGCGTACAGCGGTTGCACATCGAACACCTTGACCCGCAGCTTCTCCGCGTTGAGCCGACCCAGAAACCGTCCGGACTCCGGATCGGTGATCACCCGACCCGTTTCGGACAGCACCACGAAGATCATGCCCGGCAGTACCCCGGCGTCGGCACCGCGGTTGATGACGAGGGTGTGATCGTCCTCGACCAGTGCAACCTGCCCGGTGATGGGTTGGCCGATCATGATGCCGCCAGCGAATTCGTCTGTTGCATAGGTTGTTTCGTTCCATCGCCGGCTTGGATCCGCGGACGCCGATCCTGGTCGTCGGTGAGCAGATCGGTGACGGTGTGGCCCGCCGCCTGCAACTCGGTCCCCAACGCCAGCTCGACGGCGGTCTTGGCCTGAAAGAGTGCGATCACCGCTTGCTGGTGACGTTCGGTGCCGAGCGAACTCAGGGCGAGGGCGAGTTTGTTGTCGACGTATTGGACCGAGCGCTGCAGCTCGGGCCTGCCGGCCTTCGTTTCGCCCGCGTCGGTGTGGACCTGGCGATCACCGAGTCCGCTGTACCAACGACGCCCGAGCACGCCGAGCGTGACCGAGCAGACGGGTACCACGACGATGGCGCAGATCAAGCCCACGCCGTTGTGCAGTGCGATCGAGCCGGCGACACCCAGCAGCATGAACAGCGTCGCCGCGAACAGTGACCGCACCGCCGGTGGCACCGCCTCGATGGCACGCCACACATGTCGGAGCGCGCGCACACACGAACCGGCCAGGCTGCGGACCAACCGGGCGATGCCGACACCGGCGTTGACCACGGTGCGTCCGACCTCATCGGCCTGCTCCCGCGTCACCAGCGGTTTGGGCATGGACCACGCCCGTGGCTTCAACGTCGCCGGCCCTGGATCGGAATCGCTCGGCGGGGCGTCGAGTGCCTCGACCGCCACCTGCTCAGGTTTCACATCTGCATCAGCAACCACATTCGTATCATCTCCCCAATTGCCGGGGAAGCGCGCGCTGGCGCGCCGAGGCATGTTTCTTCTTGCCGACACTGTCGTTCCGGTACGCATCGCCCAAGAGGCGTCGCCAGGACCTACAGTCTCGGCGAAGTCGGGAGGATCCCGTGGAATGAAGGCGTCGGCGAGCCGGTGGGAACGGCGCAACGGGGCCGCCGAAGTCGACTCTTCCCAACCCGCGGATCTAAATGTAGATTTTAGATCCAAAATATCTTAGCCAAGTTTGGGTGCACTCGGGAGGCGCACATGTCGCGACGTTCTGCTGGCTCGGCGTTGGTCATGGCGATCGCGGCGGCTCTGGTCATCACATCGTGTTCCGCGCCTGGCGGCACTGACGATTCCGCGGCGCCGGGGTCCGGTAAGGACTGCGCGTCGGGACCGACCGCCCAGGAGCAGGCGAAAGTCAAAGGCATGTCACCCGAACAGCGGGCCAGCACGCTGCTGGCCGATGCCAAGTCGGTCAACAAGGGTGCGGTCAGCTGGTACACGGAACTCAACGACTCCGACATCATCATCGACCCGTTCGAGAAGAAGTATCCGGACCTGACTGTCGCTCTGTACCGCGCCGGAACCGAAGACATCCGGCAGCGCGTCATCGAGGAGGCCAACGCCGGCTACCGCGGTTCCGACGTCATCCAACTCGACTATCTCGGGATGGATCCCCTCGACAAGGAGGGGCTGCTCGCTCCCGCCGATTCGCCCGAAGTCGACCACCTGGTGCCTGAAGCCAAGTACAAGAACTTCACCGGCGACTCACTCAAGATCACTGTGCCCGCCTGGAACACCACCCAGCTGACCCCCGAGCAGGCACCGAGCTCACTGAAGGATCTGGCCGACCCTCGCTTCAAGGGCAAGCTGGCCATGGAGGGCACCGACGTGTTCTGGTTCGCCGCCCAGGTGATCGACATGACAGACAACCAGGGCATGACCAAGGACCAGGCCATCGACGTCTTCCGTAAGATCGCCTCGAATGCCGCCATCACCGACGGGCACACCGCCACAACCGAATTCGTGGTCGCGGGCCAGTACTCGATCGCGGCGAACAATTTCGTGCACCGCATCGTCGAACTGCAGGGCAAGGGTGCACCCATCGAGTTCAAGCCGGTGCAGGTGCCCGCTGTCATCGACGTCTCCGCCTACGCGATCCCCTGCCAGGCAGGCAACCCCGCCGGCGGCATGCTGCTCGAAGATTTCGTGATGTCCAAGGAAGGCCAGCAGGCCCTCCTGGAGAACGGACGCACCCCCTCCGACACCGCGCTGAACGCCGAGTCGCTGGGCGGTGTCGACCTGCACGCGGTCAAGGTCGACGAGAGCTCGATCGCGGCCGACTACTCGACCTGGGAAGACCTGTGGCGCGACGTGGTCCAGAACGGGACCAAGACCGGCTGACCTGATCGGACCCGAAAGGAATCGCTGTGGTCTTTGTCGACACCGCCCTCCGACTACGCCACGCCTACCTTGGCGGCGGGGCGTGGGCCGAGAACGTCGATATCGGTGTCATCGGCGAAAACATTGTGGCGGTGGCGAAGTCGGGCACCCTGGACGACTCCATCGGCCCGCGCACCGCCAAGATCGACTGCGGAGACACCTACGCATATCCCGGTTTCGTCGACTCGCACACCCACACCAAACGGTCCGCGCTGATCGGAACCGCCTTCTTGGACTGCGGCGCCGACGCCGTGTCCTCCCTGGCCGAGATTCTGGACCGGGTCGCGGTGCGATCGGCCGAACTGCCCGCCGGCGCGTGGCTTCAGGGTGACAACCTGAACCCCTCCTACATTCCCGAAGGCCGCTTCCCCACCCGCTATGAGTTGGATGCGGCGGGCGGCGGGCGGCCCGTCATCCTGCGCGGCTCCGGCCGGCACGTCGTCAGCGCCAGCTCCAGCGCGCTGGCGGCAGCCGGGATCGACTCCGGCACAGCGGATCCGGCGGGCGGCCGGATCGAGCGGGACAGCGACGGCGAGCCGACCGGAATACTGCACGAACGGGCCAAGCTCCGCCTGGACGTCACCCAGTCGGACACGGTGGTCCCGAAGATCCCCGTCGATGTCCGGTTACACGGCCTGCGTTCGACCTTGCAGCGTTTCCACGGCTATGGCATCACGACCATCCACGAGATCCCCCGCAATCCAGATGAACTCGGCGATTACCTGCGCCTGCGGTCGGCCGGTGGTTTGTCGATGAGGGTGGTGTTCTACATCCGCGGCTGGGAGGCCGCGACCCGCCTGGAGTACCTGACCGGGCTCGGCCTGCGCTCCGACTTCGGTGATGACAGGTTGCGCATCGGGGGGGTCAAGTTCAGCATCGACGGTTCGGCGAGCTTCCGCAATGCCGCAGTGGTCAAACAATATCCAGACTCAGACGATGACCACGGCCTGGTCCGGATCGAAGAGCCTGCGTTGACCGAACACATCAGGACCGCGCACGAGGCGGGCCTGCGGGTCGCTGTGCATGCCATCGGCGACCGCGCGCTCGACATCGCTATCGGTGCGTTCACCGCCGCGGCGGCCGATATCCCGAATGATCCGGCGCGCGGACCCGATCGCGTCGAGCACGCGTTCGTCGCGCCCGGCCGCGAACGCCTGGACAAAATGGCCCGGCTCGGCGTGATGCTCTCGCAGCAACCGGGTTTCATCGAGTCCGCCAGTCGCGGGTACGCACAGATCTTCGATGACCCTGTGCTGGCCGACTGGCTGCCGGTGGCGAGCGCGATCGCAGCAGGTGTCGATGTCATCCTCAACAGCGATCATCCCAACGCACCCGTCAACCCCTTCACCACGCTGCGCTGTGCGGTCACCCGCCGCGCGACCGACGGTCAGATCGCCGGTCTTGACGAAGCGGTGAACATCGAGACCGCCTTCCGGCTGATGACGGCGGCGCCCGCGCGGGTGTCGGGCCTGGCCGGTCGTATCGGCGCGCTCGCCGAAGGCCGGCTGGCCGACCTCTTCGTCACCGAGCAGCAGTTCTTCGACACGCCGCCCGACGAGCTGGAAGGGACCACCGTCCTGGACACGTTCGTGGGCGGCGAATCCGTGCACGAAGCCCACTGACTCACAGGTGGACTCGACCACGCTTGCCGAGACTTCAATTCCCGTAGGCATCAAGGGTGGAGATCCTCGAGAAACAGTTCGGTGTCCAGTTCTCGGCCCAACCCTTGCGCCCGACAGGCGGTGACGGCCAGTTCCCCGATCGCGGCGAATTGCGAACCCAGCCCGAGGTTGTTGACGAACCCGGTGCTCTCGTCGGCCCGGGTACGGCCGGGCGCACGGCCCGCGACCAGATCTGCCAACGTGGGGAACCGTTGAAGCGAGGCAGCCGAATAGTGCGCATCGTCGGCGCCCGGGAGCACCTCCGCGTTGGCGCTCGACTCGAAGGAATGGGTGTGCACCACAACGTGATCCAAAGCGTTATACGCCGTCTCGGGTAACTCGTATCTGTTCAGCGTCGACACGTGCATGCCCGGACGGATAGCCGAGTCCGTCACGACGGCGGTACGGGAATTGGTTGCCGTCATGACGATGTCAGCGTCGGTTGTCGCGGCCTCGGCGCTGTCCACCGGGATGACGTCTGCGTCGATCCGGCCGGCCATCTCGACGGCGAAATCGTGCCGCCGCCCGGAATTGGGACTCCACACCCGGACCTGGCGGACTTGCCGGATGAGCGCGGTCGCCTCGAGATGGGCCCGGGCCTGGGCGCCTGAACCGATGATGCCGATACGCGCGGCGTCCGAGCGGGCCAGGTGGTCGTCGGCCAGGGCGCTCGTTGCGCCGACCCGCAGTCGCTGCAGGAAGCCGTCGTGCAGGATGCCGAGCGGTTCACCGGTGTCGAGACTGAACAGCAGCACCAGGCCCACCCATCGGCCCGGTCGCACCTCCTCCTTGATGTTCCGGATCTCACCGTCGACCAGGCTGCGGCGTACCAGGTCGGACGACAGTCGCAGCGCCGCGACCCCACCGCCCTGGTAGCCGCCCGACATGGTCTTCAGATAGTGGACCGACGCTTCGCCGTCCCCGGTCGGGGATCGGCGTCGGTGGTAGAGATCGGCGCGCGGTGTGCTGACCGAGATACCCTGTCCGATCTCGTTGTACAGCAGTCGCATTCGTGCCAACACCATATCCATGGTGATGGCCGCGGCAATGGCGTCGTTGTCCAGCAGGAGCATGTGGCCTGACCTCCTGATGGCAACCTACAGGTGGCGTAGGGTACCGGTGATGGCGAGGTCAGAGCAGGGCTACGTGTTCGACCCGGGGTGGGAACGCGAGCGCGAACGCCTCGCCGCCAACGAACAGTTCTGGGATCCGTTCTCGGTGCGTATCCTCGGGCAACTCGACGTCCGAGAAGGCATGCGGGTGCTCGACGTCGGGGCGGGCGGCGGCACGATCGCGCAGTGGTTCGCCCGTCGCGTCGGCCCGTCGGGATCGGTGCTGGCCGTCGATCTGGACCCGCGTTTCATCGCGACGCTCGACGAGCCGAATCTCGAGGCCCGGCAGCTGGATCTGTTCGCAGCGGACTTCCCGCGCGACTCCTTCGACGTCGTCCACGCCCGCTGTCTGCTGGAGCATCTGCCGAACCGGGTCGACGGACTCCAACGCCTGATCGGCGCCGCCAGCCCGGGCGGGCTGGTGGCCGTATGCGATTTCGGCGGCGAGTTGGGCGGTCCGATCGCCCCCACGCCCGAGGACAGGCTGGTGCGCGAGGTGTTCCTCGAGGTGGTCAACGCCGCCGGCTGGGACCACACCTGGGCACCCACCATCGCAGCGCACATGAACCGCCTCGGGCTTCGCGGCGTCGACGCCGAGAGTTTCCGTCGTTACGAGGTCGGCGGGGACGTCGGCAGCGTTCGAATCAGCGAGTTCGCCATGAGCGTGGTGCGCGAACGGATGGTCGCGACGGGCCAGGTGACGTCCGATCAGGTCGATCTCCACCTCGCCCGGTTGCGCGACCCCACGGTGGAGCATCTGAGCTTCGAGACGTGGTATGCGTGGGGTCGGCGGCCTCCTGGTTGACGCCTGACGTCAGAAACGGTCGAGCACGGCCAGCGCATCGATCTCGACCAGCGCTCCTGGCGCCAATCCGACGGCGACGGTCACCCTCGCCGGATACGGCTGAGGCACCACTGCGGCATAGGTGGCGTCGAATTCGTCGAACAGATCGTCGTCGGCGATGAACGCACGCACCGTCAGGACGTCGGCCCAGGTGGCGCCGCCGGCGTCGAGTATCGCGGTGACGTGGCGAAGCGCCAGCTCGGTCTGCTGGCTCACCGTCACGGCGCCCTCCCCCAGGCCGAGTTGCCCCGACACCTGCAGAAAGGGGCCTATTCGGCGGCCCTGACTGTAGGCGCCGGCCGGCGCCGGAGCGTCGGATGTGGAGATT
>CAMFLL010000117.1 GCA_945957405.1 uncultured Mycolicibacterium sp.
GTCACAGGGAGCCTTTGGTGGACGGCACCCCGGACACCCGCGGATCGGGCTCGACGGCTTGGCGCAGCGCGCGGGCCACCGCCTTGAACTGCGCTTCGGTGATGTGGTGCGGATCGCGACCGTACAGCGTGCGGACGTGCAGCGCGATGCGGGCGTTGTAGGCCAGCGATTCGAACACGTGCTGGTTGATCACCGTGTGGTACGGCGCGCTCGTCCCCGCAATGGTGAAGTTCACCATGTACTCGGGTTCGCCGGTGTGCACGAAATACGGCCGCCCCGACACGTCGACGGCGGCATGGGCCAGCGTCTCGTCCATCGGAATGAACGCGTCGCCGAAGCGGCGGATGCCCTTCTTGTCGCCGAGTGCCTGGCCCAGCGCCTGGCCGAGCACGATCGCGGTGTCCTCGACGGTGTGATGCCCCTCGATCTCGATGTCGCCCTCGGCCTTGACCGTCAGGTCGAAGCTCGCGTGGGTGCCCAGCGACGTCAGCATGTGGTCGAAGAACGGCACGCCGGTCTCGACGTTGACCTGACCGGTGCCATCGAGGTCGATCTCGACGACGATGGCCGATTCCTTGGTCTTGCGTTCCACTTTCGCGCGGCGGCTCACGGTGCTCCTACTCGACTTGCGGTTGTCACGAGTTCTGTGGTGGCCAGGCGGGCGCTGACTTCGAGGAGCGCGTCGTTCTCGTGGGCCAGCCCGACGGTGGTCCTCAGGAAGCCGGGTATCCCGACGTCGCGGATCAGCACACCGGCATCCAGGTAGCGCTGCCAGGTGGCCGCGGCATCGGCGAACTCGCCGAACAGCACGAAGTTGGAGTCGCTCGCAATGACCCGGAAACCCTGCTCGCTCAACGTCTTCGACACACGCTCACGCTCGGCGATCAGGGTGGCCACGCTGCCCAGGGTGTCGTCGGCGTGGCGCAGGGCGGCCCGCGCGGCGGCCTGCGTCGTGACCGACAGGTGGTAGGGCAACCGCACCAGCAGCATCGCGTCGATCATCGCCGGTGAGGCGATCAGGTAACCCAACCGGCCACCCGCGAACGCGAAGGCCTTGCTCATGGTGCGGCTCACGACGAGCTTCGCCGGGTACTCGTCGAGCAATGCGACGGCACTGGCCTGTGACGAGAACTCGCCGTAGGCCTCGTCGACGATCAGGATGCCGCCGGCCATGGCGTCCAGGACGCGGCGGATGTCGGCGAGCGGAACGCTTTGTCCCGACGGATTGTTGGGGCTCGTCACGAACACGATGTCGGGCCTGCTGGACGTGATCGCGGCGACGGCCGTGTCGACATCGAGGCTGAAGTCCTGGGCGCGAAGCGCCTGTATCCACTCGGTCTGCGTACCGCCTGCGATGATGGGGTGCATCGAGTAGGACGGCACGAATCCGATGGCGGAGCGGCCGGGACCGCCGAAGGCCTGCATGAGCTGTTGCAGTACTTCGTTGGAACCGTTTGCGGCCCAGAGGTTCTCGACACCCACCGGCACACCGGTGGCGGCGCTGACATAGGCGGCGAGGTCGGTGCGCAGCGCAACGGCGTCGCGGTCGGGATAGCGGTGCAGCTCGGCGGCGGCCGCGCTCACCGAGGCGGTCACGTCGTCGATCAGCGCCTGGGTCGGCGGATGCGGGTTCTCGTTGGTGTTGAGGCGCACCGGTACCACCAACTGCGGTGCCCCGTAGGGCGATTGACCACGCAGGTCATCGCGCAGCGGCAGGTCGGACAGGGTGATACGGTCACCCGGAGTGCTCATTTCTCGAACCTCCGCCGGACCGCCTCGCCGTGCGCGGGCAGATTCTCGGCCTGGGCCAGCGTGATCACGTAACCCGCGACATCCTTGAGTGCCGCCTCCGAGTAGTCGACGACGTGGATCCCCTTGAGGAACGTCTGCACCGAGAGCCCACTGGAATGCCTGGCGCAGCCGGCGGTGGGCAGCACGTGGTTGGAGCCTGCACAGTAGTCACCGAGGCTGACCGGCGCCCACGGACCGACGAAAACGGCTCCGGCCGAACGGATCCGGTTGGCCACCGCGGGGGCGTCTGCGGTCTGGATCTCGAGATGTTCTGCGGCGTAGGCGTTGACCACCCGCACCCCGTCGTCGATGTCGTCGACGAGCACCGTCGCCGATTGGCGTCCACGCAGGGCGGTGGTGACCCGTTCCCGGTGCACCGTGGTCTCGAGTTGACGCCGCAGTTCGGCGTCGGTGGCCGCGGCCAGTTCGACGCTGGGCGTCACCAGCACGCTGGCGGCCATCTCGTCGTGCTCGGCCTGGCTGATCAGATCCGCGGCCACGTGCACCGGATCGGCGGTGCCGTCGGCCAGGATCGCGATCTCGGTCGGACCGGCCTCGGCATCGATTCCCACCAGGGACCGGCAGATCCGTTTGGCAGCCGTGACGTAGATGTTGCCGGGTCCGGTGATCATGTCGACCGGCGCCAGTTCGGCACCATCGGTGTCGGTGCCACCGTAGGCAAGCAGCGCCACGGCCTGGGCGCCGCCGACGGCCCACACCTCGTCGACGCCGAGCAGGCGGGCGGCCGCCAGGATGGTGGGGTGGGGCAGGCCCTCGAACGGTCCGGTATTCGACGCCTGCGGCGGGCTGGTGATGACCAGCGAGTCCACGCCCGCGGTCTGTGCCGGCACCACGTTCATCACCACGCTCGACGGATAGACGGCGTTGCCGCCGGGCACATAGAGCCCGACGCGTTCGACCGGCACCCACCGCTCAGTCACCGTGGCGCCCGCGGCGAGTTCGGTGGTGGTGTCGCGGCGCTTCTGGTCGGCATGGACGGTGCGGGTGCGGTCGATGGCGACCTCGAGCGCGGTCCGCACCTCGGGATCGAGTTCAGCCAGCGCGCGCTGCAGCGCCGCGGCGGGAACTCGCACCGTATCGGGCCGGACGCCGTCGAAGGACGCACCGTACTCGAGCGCCGCGTCCGCGCCGCGCTCGGCGATCGCGTCCACGATCGGACGTACCTTGGGCACCACGGCGTCGACATCGACGCCGCCGCGCGGCAGTGCGGCCCGCAACTGGGCCGACGACAGGTTGCGGCCGCGGAGGTCGATCCGGGCCATTTCGAAAGTGGGCATCAGGAAAGATTCTCCCTGATCAGTCCACCCGAATAAAAATCCGTTGAACTGCTGCGGCGGCCGCTGTCACACTGCGGCGATGGAACTGCACTTGTGGCTGGCGTTCCTCGGGGCGGCGATCGCGATCAGCGTGTCCCCCGGGGCCGGGGCGATCCTGTCGATGTCGACCGGGTTGACCCAGGGTGTGCGCCGTTCCTACTGGTCGATCGTCGGTCTGGAGATCGGCCTGATGGTGCAACTGGCGCTGGTCGCCGTCGGACTGGGCGCGCTGCTCGCCGAATCGGTGCTGGCGTTCAACGTGGTCAAGTGGCTGGGCGTCGCATACCTGGTCTACCTGGCGGTCCGGCAATGGCGGGCGGCCGCCTTCGATGTGCGCGCCCAGATCGATGCATCGCAGGGCCCCGCCGGCCGGTGGGCCATGCTGGTCCGCGGCGCGCTGGTCAACCTCACCAACCCGAAGGGCCTGGTGTTCCTGCTGGCGGTGCTGCCCCAATTCGTCGTGCTCGACGCGCCGCAGGCACCCCAATATCTGGTCATCGGCGCCACCATGGTCGCCGTCGACCTGGTGGTCATGGGCGGCTACGCGGCGCTGGCGGCCCGCCTGCTGCGGTGGCTGACCACCCCGCGCAAGCAGGTCGCGGCCAACCGCGTGTTCGCGGGTCTGTTCGCCTTGGCGGCGGTCGGCCTGTCCTTGATGCGCCGGGCGGCCACCGTCTGACGGCGCTGACTCGCCAGGACTCCTAAGCCTTCGCGTTCTTCGCCATGGCCTTTGCGATGTCGGCGGCCTGCCCCTTGGCCCCCGGCCCGCAGACCATGGTGTCGACCACCATGGTTCCGCTGGCGCCCAGGGCACGCTCGCAGACCTCGTCGTCGGTGCCAGGATCGATCTGGGTGATGGTCACGATGCCGCCGACGGTGTCGACGTCGCCGGCCTGCCACTGGAACTTCTTGTTCTCTTTCGTGGTGGCGACCATGGTCTGGCCGGAGCAGCCCTGCCACACCTGCTCGGTGTCGCTGACGTAGGCCTTGGCGTCACCGGCAGATGAGTAGCTCACCGCGGCCTGGACGATGATCCGACGCTCGTCGTCGTTGTCCTTGACGATCTCGAACATCGCGTCGTCATAGTCGGTGTCGGCGAAGGACTCCTCGGCGGCCGGCGCCCACACGCTGGCGCACTGTGGTTGGTCCAGCGTGGTGCCGGTGTCGAACAGCGACGGCCGGCTTCCCACCGATTCCAGTGAGCCACCGATCAGCTTCTCCATCTGCGTGGCGCTCAGCAGCACCTCCGACGGGTCGGCGGGAGCGGGTTCGGGGTCCTCCTCCTCGGTGGTCTCCGTATCCGATGCCTCGGTGGTCGGGGCGGCCGTTGGGATGGGCGCGTTGATGGTCGTGGTGCCACCGGCCTTGGTGGTCGCGGTGTCGTCGTCCGATCTGCCGGCGGTGACCCCGATCGTGACGGCCGTCGCGGTGGCCACGACCGCCACCGCGGCCGCGATCACCGCCCACATCTTGGCGCTGTTGCGCGGCGGGATCGGGGCGGCGGGGGCGACACCCCAGGGCGGGACCGGCGGTGCCGGCGGCCCCCACTGCGGAGCGACGGGATAGCCCTGCGGCGGTCCGTACTGGGGCTGCCGGCGTCCACCGTTGGGGATGACCACAGTCGGTCCTTCCGCCGGTGACGGGGCGGTGTTGCGACGCCACATGTCGTGCGACGGAGGTGTCTGGGTGCTCATCATCGTGGTCCCCTTCAGGGTTGCGGGCCCGTACTGCCCGATTGCGCTACACAGTAGCCCAATAAACCGTAGCACTGCAACAGTTTAGACAGAAGCGCGCTTAAAGCCCCGACGACATGCGGTTTTTACGACACGACACCGCCATAGCCATAGCGATGTGCTCAAAAAATGAAGCTGTAGCGGGTGCCGCTACGGCGGAGTGTCAGAAATCGAGCCCGATGTCGAGCACCCGCACCGAATGGGTGAGCGCTCCCACGGCCAGGTAGTCGACGCCGGTGCCGGCGTAGGCGGCGGCCGCGTCCAGCGACAGGCCGCCGGAAGATTCCAGCTGCACCGCAGGCGCGTTGGTGTCGCGGCGTTGCACTGCGATCTGTGTCTCCCAGACGGCGAAGTTGTCCAGGAGGATCAGCTGGACGTCTTCGCGGAGCACGTCATCGAGCTGGGCCAGCGAGTCGACCTCGACCTCGCACGGCAGGTCCGGGGCGGTTTCCCGGACCGCACGCAAGGCGGCCACCACCGAACCGGCCGCCGCCACATGGTTGTCCTTGATCAGCGCTGCGTCACCGAGGCCCATCCGGTGGTTGACACCACCCCCGACGCGAACGGCGTACTTCTGCAGCGCGCGCAGCCCCGGCAGGGTCTTGCGGGTATCGCGGATCTTCGCCTTGGTGCCGTCGACCTCGGCCACCCATGCCGCCGTCGTGGTCGCGATGCCCGACAGATGGCAGACGAGGTTCAGCATGGTGCGCTCGGCGGTCAGCAGACCACGGGTAGGCGCCTCGAGCGTCAACAGCGGGTCACCCCGCCGCAACCGGTCACCGTCGTCGGCGCGGCCGATCACCGTGTAACCGTCGGTGCCGATGACCTCGTCGAGCACCAGCAGCGCGATGTCGATGCCGGCCACCACACCGTCAGTTCGGGTGACCATTGCGGCCGTGGTGGTCGCATCCGCGGAAACCGTTGCCAGCGTGGTGATATCGGGTCCGTACCGCAGATCCTCGTCGAGGCCGCGCGCGATGACCGCCTGCGCCTCGGTGCGTTCGCCGTCCGACAACGCCATCAGCAGACCCCCGCCGGTGCCTCGAGAACGGTCCGGCCGTCCAGCAGGCGCACGACAGCGCTGCGGGCGGCCGCGGGATCGGTGTCCGGGAAATCGGCGCGATGGTGGCACCCACGACTCTCGGTGCGTGCCAGCGCGGCGACCGCGACCGCCGCGGCGGTGGCCGTCAGCGCGACGTCCTCGAACTGCCGCCGGGTACGCGGGCGTGTGTTCCGCGTACCGTCGAGAATCCTTGTCAGCGTGGACAGTCCAGCAGCATCGCGTACGACGGAGGCGTCGCGCGACATCGCCTGCTGCAGATCGTGACGCGGCAGCAGCGGTGCAGCGGCCGGTGTGCGGGCGTCGGCGCGGCGAACCTCCGCGGTGCTCGCGTGTTCGGCCGCGGCCCGTCCCGACCGTCCACCCACGACCAGCCCTTCCAGGAGACTGTTGGACGCCAGTCGATTGGCGCCGTGCATACCGGTTCGGGCGACCTCACCAGCGGCGAACAGGCCCGGCAGTTCGGTGCGGCCGTGGACGTCGGTGACCACCCCGCCGCACGAGTAGTGCGCACCGGGCACCACCGGGATCGGCTGACGTACCGGGTCGATCCCGGCGGCCCGGCACGATGCCGTGACCGTGGGGAAGCGTTCCTCGAATCCCGCGATCCCGCGGGCGTCTAGGTAGACACAGGCGTCCCCGGACTCCCGCAGCCGGGCATCGATGGCGGCCGCGACGACATCGCGCGGCGCCAAGTCACCCATCGGGTGCACGCCCGCGGTCACGGAGTTTCCTTGTGAGTCAACGAGAACCGCGCCCTCACCGCGGATGGCCTCGGTGATCAGGGGCCGCCGACCATCGGCATTGCGGTCATAGAGCATCGTGGGGTGGAACTGGATGAACTCGAGGTCGCTGACGGGGACGCCGGCCCACAACGCCAGCGCAACACCATCACCGGTGGACCCCTCGGGGTTGGTGGTCGCCCGGTACAGGTGGCCAAGACCGCCCGTCGCCAGTATCACCGAGGGCGCGTGGACCACCCCGAGGCCGTCGGGGCTGAGCACCAGCACGCCGGTGACGGCGTCGGCATCGCGCAGCACCTCGAGCGCGACATGGTTGCGGCGGATGTCGAGCGTGCGCGTGGCATGATCCAGTGCGCGCTGCACCTCGGCACCCGTCGCGTCACCACCGGCGTGGATGATGCGCCGCCTGCTGTGGCCGCCTTCGCGGGTCAACGCCCACTGCCCGGGTGCCGACTCGTCGAAATGCGCACCGCGATCGACCAATTCGGCGACGGCTGCGTAGCCGTCGGCCACTATCGAGCGCACCGCATCCGGATCGCAGAGACCGCCGCCGGCGGCCAAGGTGTCGGCCACGTGCGCCTCGATGGAGTCCTCGGTGCGCGGCAGCACCACGGCGATACCACCCTGGGCGTAGAACGTGGCGGTCTCACTTGCCTTGCTGAGCACGACGACCTTGCGGCCCCGTTTCTGGGCAGCCAGTGCGGCGGCCAGCCCCGCGACCCCGGTGCCGACGATCACGACATCGGCGCGCTGCTCCCACAGCGCGCTGCCGCCGCAGGAGGGCGCGTTCATTCCCCGCCGCCGGGCTGCCCGATCTCGATCATGCGCTGCACGCTGGCACGCGCCAGCCGCGCAGTCTCCGGATCCACGTGCACCTCGTCGGCCGCCTCGATCAGGCAGCGCAGCAGTGCGGCCGGGGTGATCATCTTCATGTAGCGGCACGACGCCCGGTCGTTGACCGCCTGGAAGTCGATATCCGGTGCGGCGCGGCGCAATTGGTGGAGCATGCCGACCTCGGTGGCGACCAGCACCTGCCGGGCCCGGCTCTCACGGGCCGCGTCCAGCATGCCCCCGGTGGACAGAATCTTCACGCGGTCCTCGGGGAACGCCCCCTCGCCCGCGAGATACAGCGCCGACGTGGCGCACCCGCATTCGGGGTGCACGAACAACTCGGCATCCGGATGGCTGCGTGCCTGGTCGGCGAGTTCGTCACCGTTGATACCCGCGTGCACGTGGCATTCGCCTGCCCATACGTGCAGGTTCTTGCGGCCCGTCATCCGGCGGACATGGGCACCGAGGAACTGGTCGGGGCAGAACAACACCTCACGGTCGGCGGGGATCGACGCGACCACCTCGACGGCGTTCGACGACGTGCAGCAGATGTCGGTGAGCGCCTTGACCGCGGCGGTGGTGTTGACGTACGACACCACGACAGCGTCGGGGTACTCGTCCTTCCACGCCCGCAGTTCATCGGCGGTGATCGAATCCGCCAGGGAGCAGCCCGCCCGCTGATCGGGGATCAGCACGGTCTTCTCCGGGGAGAGGATCTTGGCGGTCTCCGCCATGAAGTGCACCCCGCAGAACACGATCGTGTCTTCGGGCGCCTCGGCGGCGATGCGGGACAGCGCCAGCGAGTCACCGACGTGATGGGCGACATCCTGGATTTCGGGCAGCTGATAGTTGTGCGCCAGCAGCGTCGCGCCGCGCAGCGTGGCGAGCCTGCGCACCTCGGCGGCCCAGTCCTGGTCTCCGGTGACACCCGAGTATCCACCGGGGCCGTCGACGATCCGGGTGGCCCAGTCGAACGAGACGTCCATGTCGCGGTCCGTGACGGTCATGACCGCTCCTTTCGGTGTCGAGGTTTTCGACTTATGATCGAAAACATGGCTCATACTAGCACTGCCCACGAGGTGCTCGCCGTCGTGTTTCAGGTTCGCCGCCTCGAGACCCGGAACCCGCAGCTCAGCGTGCTGTTGTGGGAACGGGCCCTCGAACCCCAGCGCGGCGCCTGGTCCCTGCCCGGCGGTCAGCTGCGTCACGACGAGGACATGACGAGTTCAGTTCGGCGACAACTCGCCGAGAAGGTCGACCTCCGCGAGGTGGCACACCTCGAACAGCTCGCGGTGTTCTCCGATCCGCACCGGGTCCCCGGCGAACGCACCATCGCGAGCACCTTCCTGGGGTTGGTACCCTCCCCCGCAATCCCCGAACTGCCGCCGGACACCCGGTGGCACCCGGTGAGCGCGCTACCCCCGATGGCGTTCGACCACGGTCCGATGGTCACGCACGCGCACGCCAGACTGGTGGCCAAACTCTCCTACACCAACATCGGATTCGCATTGGCACCAACGGAATTCGCTCTTTCCACGCTGCGTGACATCTACAGCGCGGCCCTGGGCTACCAGGTCGACGCCACCAACCTGCAACGCGTCCTGGCCCGGCGGGGCGTCATCACCAGGACGGGAACCACCGCTCAGTCCGGCCGCAGCGGCGGGCGGCCCGCGGCGCTGTACCGGTTCACCGATGCCCGGTTGCGTGTCACTGACGAGTTCGCCGCCCTACGTCCGCCAAACTGAGCGGGTTGGTTTTTAAGGGATCCATAAGAGAGAATGCAGGTTCGCCAGGCCGCCGGCCGGAAGGGAGCGCCATGGAACTCGGCAATGCGGCCGTCTCGGGTGACGCCGAATGGATCGGATCGGCACCGCATGAGGACTTCGACCGGGATGCCCGGCCCGCGCTGCCTGCCAAGGATGCGTTCTACGAGCCGCCGGCCGGTTTCGAGCACGCCCGGCCCGGCACCGTCCTGCGCAGCCGTGATGTCCAGCTGGCATTCCTCGGCGTCGTCCCGCAGCAGATGACGGCCACGCAGCTGCTGTACCGCACCACCGATCACACCGGGGCACCCGAGGCCGCGGTCACCACGGTGATCGTGCCCGCCGAGCGGTCGACCACCAAGCCCATGCCCGTGGTCTCCTACCAGTGCGCCATCGATGCCGTCAGCGCCCGCTGCTTCCCGTCCTACGCGCTGCGCCGCGGTGCGCACGCCGTCGGCGCCCTGGCCCAGTTCGAGTTTCTCCTGATCGCCGCGGCGCTGGCCGAGGGCTGGGCGGTATCGGTGCCCGATCACGAGGGCACCACCGGGATGTGGGGCGCACCGCACGAGCCCGGCTATCACATCCTCGACGGCATCCGGGCCGCGCTGGGGTCCAAGCGCCTCGGCTTGTCCGCCGAGGCCCCCGTCGGCTTGTGGGGTTATTCAGGCGGCGGACTGGCCACCGCATGGGCCGCCGAGGCCTGCGCGAGCTACGCGCCCGAACTCAATGTCGTGGGCGCCGTCCTTGGATCTCCCGTCGGCGATCTGGGCCACACCTTCCGCCGGCTCAACGGGACGATCTACTCGGGCCTGCCTGCCACGGTCGTGGCCGCGCTGTCGCACATCTACCCCGACCTCAAGCGCATCATCGACGAGCACGCGACGCCGGAGGGCCAGGAGATGCTGGCGCGCGTGGAGAAGATGACGACCATGCACGCCGTGCTGCGGTTGTTCCGCAAGGACATGGACACCCTGGTCGACTGCCCACTCGACGAACTCCTGGACTCACCCGAGGTCCAACACGTCTTCGCCGACATCAAACTCGGCGGCACCGCACCCGCTCCCCCGGTACTGGTGGTGCAGGCCGTGCACGACCGGATCGTGTCGGTCGACGACATCGACGCGCTGACGGATGCCTACAGCGCCGGTGGCTCGAACATCACCTACCACCGCGACATGTTCAGCGAGCATCTGCTGCTGCACCCGATGTCGGCACCCATGACGCTGCGCTGGCTCATCGACCGGTTCGAGGGGAAACCGTTGGGCGAGCACATCGTCCGCACCACATGGCCGACGCTGCTCAACCCGATGACCTATCGCGGTATGTGGCGCCTCGGCACGGTGGCTGCCCGGGTGGCTACCGGCCGTCTGCTGGCCCGCCGTCCGTTGTGATCGGTACGTCAGTGGTGACCGGTGCGTCCGGCGTGAGCGGTACGTAACCGACCGGAGCGGGCAGCGCACGGTAGTCGACAGCCGGGTAGGCCCCGAGGTCGTCACGCACCGTGGAGACCGCGAACAGCGCATAGACCAGTGCCGCAATGGCCGCCGGCATCAGCAGGGTGGCCGCGATCTGCAGTGGCAGATGACCGAAGAACACCGATGGCGCCTCGGTGAAGTAATACACGCGATGTTCGGGACTCACCGGTGCGGTGTCGATGTCGACGACGTCGTAGCGCGCAGCGACCAGCGCCGCGCCGATCGTCGTGGCCAGCGCGGCACCGACCACGGCACCGACCGTCAAGGCCGTGACGATGAGCGGGCCACGGTGGGCCCGCCATTGCCACACCAGCACCGCCGCGATCACCGCGACGACCGCGAGCATCCCCACCATCAGGAATGCCGCGACGAAGAAATGATCGGCTTCGGCACCGAGGAAGGCGTGCACGCGGTTACCGCTGCGGGTCAGCGCGATGACGCCGTGCACCGGCGGCGCCAGCCACGCCCAGAGCGCACCCACCAGGGCGCCGGCCACTGCGACACCGCCGGCCACGAGGAGGGCGGCACGACCACGTGACACCCCGGGCACGCCGGCGGTCACCGCTGCGCCTCCAGCTCCGTCGAATCCACCACGCCGTGCCGTGAGCACTTGGCCCACCACCCGTCGGGCCGGACCTGGACCGTCATGCGGCGCCCACAGGCCGCACAGTAACGCGGCGGTTCGAGCCCGAGCTGGGCCGCGGTCGGAATGCTGTGCCCCGCCGCGGCGTCGGTCTCGATCCCGGTGTAGACGTTGTACGCGCCGGCCCCGACGGGAGCGGGCAACTGCTGGTGAATCATCACCTGCTTTTCTACAGGGCTCAACCGATATCGGGTCAGATAGTCGCGTTGAGCGCCTTGATCGGCATCTGCAGATCCTCGAGGAGTTCGAGGTCCGCCTCGGCCGGGCGGCCGAGTGTGGTCAGGTAGTTGCCGACGATGACGGCGTTGATACCGCCCAGGATGCCCTGCTTGGCACCAAGGTCGCCGAGGGTGATCTCGCGCCCACCCGCGAAGCGCAGCATGGTGCGCGGCAGGGCCAGGCGGAACGCGGCGACCGACTTCAGTGCCTCGGACGCCGGCAGCACCTCGAGGTCACCGAACGGTGTGCCCGGGCGTGGGTTGAGGAAGTTCAGCGGCACCTCGTGCGGATCCAGCTCGGCCAGGTTGGCGGCGAACTCGGCGCGCTGCTCCAGCGTCTCCCCCATCCCGAGGATGCCGCCGCAGCACACCTCCATGCCGGCTTCGCGGACCATTTCCAGCGTGCCCCAGCGCTCCTCCCACGAATGGGTGGTCACCACGTTGGGGAAGTAGGACTGCGCCGTCTCCAGGTTGTGGTTGTAGCGGTGCACGCCCATCGCCTTGAGGCGGTCCACCTGCTCCTGGGTGAGCATGCCCAACGAGCACGCGATCTGGATGTCGACCTCGTTGCGGATGGCTTCGATGCCCGCGGCCACCTGGGCCAGCAGTCGTTCGTCGGGCCCGCGGACCGCGGCGACGATGCAGAACTCCGTGGCACCCGATTTGGCGGTCTGCTTGGCCGCCTCGACAAGGCTGGGGATGTCCAGCCATGCGCTGCGCACCGGTGATGCGAAAAGGCCTGACTGCGAACAGAAGTGGCAGTCCTCGGGGCAGCCGCCGGTCTTCAGGCTGATGATGCCCTCGACCTCGACCTCGGGTCCGCACCACTTCATCCTGACGTCGTGCGCCAGGGCAAGGAGATCCTCCAGGCGGTCGTCGGGTAGCTGCAGCACCTCCAGCACCTGCTCCTGGGTGAGCCCGACACCGCGTTCGAGGACCTGCTCGCGGGCCACGCCCAGGACGTCTGTGGCTGCCTGAGTCACCGGCATACCTCCAAAGGTTTAGGTCGGTCGCACAACTTGAACGGTGTTCAGGTTAAGGTAGCGACGTGCAACTGCACAAACGCGCAGTGGTCGAGAAGGCCACCGAAATCCTGGACAACTACGGTCTTGCCGACCTGACCATGCGGCGGCTGGCCCGTGAACTCGAGGTCACCGCCGGGGCGCTGTACTGGCATTTCCCAAACAAGCAGGCGCTACTGGGCGCGGTGGCCGACGAGGTGCTGGCGTCGGTCGGCGCGTCGGTACCGGCCGGGCGCTGGCAGGACCGCGTCACCGGCTGCTGCGGCGGGTTGCGCGACGCGCTGCTGTCGCACACCGACGGTGCCGAACTGGTGTCCGCCAGTTTCGCCGCTGGCCAGTCAGCTGCCGTCGTGACCGTGCTGGGCTGGCTCGCCGATGCCGCGGTGGACGCCGGTGTGCAGCCGGGTCAGGCCGACCTGGCGGCACGCACCATCGTGCACTACGTCCTGGGGTTCACCGCCGACGAACAATCGCGGCTGCAGTGGGACGCCGCGGGCGCCCTGCCGGCGGAACAGTCGGTGATCGACGAACATGCCGATCCGGCAGCAGCATTCGGCTTCGGCCTGGGGTTGCTGATCGACGGCCTGTCGGTGCGGGGCGGCGTCCGGGTCACCTCCTAGATCAGCCGGTACTCCACCCGCTGGGCACCGTCCCAGCGCCGCAACCCGACGAAGCTGCCCCGCAGGTCGGCCCCCACGTGCGGCACCGTCAACGCCGCCCCCACCTCCTCGGCACGCAACCGTCGGGCCAGCGTGGCGTGCGCGGTCCAGTGCCCAGGCGTGCTGTGCGGTGCGGGACCCGGTGCCATGTGCGACACGGTCCGGTCGTGGACGGCCCGGTGCAGGCCCATCAGCTCGTCGGTGGGCAGGACCAGCCGGGCCAGGGTGAATCGTCCGGTGCCGAACACCAGCGGGGCACCGACGGTGCAGGCGAACGGAAACCGGTCACGCAACTCGCGCAGCCCGTCGTCGACATGGGCATGAATGTGCCCGGACACCGCGACGGTGACGTGAGGGCGGTTACTGGGCGACGTGACCTTGGCCTGACTCGGCAGGCCCGCGGTGAGCAGGCCGTCCCAGATCAGCCGCAGCTTCGCCTCGGTCGCCGCGTCGAACAGCAACTCGATCGAATGCGCCATCTGCGGTTCGCCCTACCCGGCGAGGCCGGCCACCCAGGCGGCGTCGAAGGCCGCCGCCGCGACCCCGGCGAAACCGTCACCCGACAACGCGCCCGCGCCGGTCGGTAGCACGGCCCGCACCGGTGCCAGCGCCGCCAGGGCGCCGCGATTGGAGATCTCGGCGGCACCGGGCTCGGCCGGCCAGGCCCCGATGATCAGGCCCGCGCACGAAACATCGCTGCGCTCAAGGGCTTCCAGCGTCAGGGCAGTGTGGTTGAGGGTGCCGAGAGCCGGCGCGACGACGATCAGCACCGGCGCCGCGAGGTCGGCGGCGAGATCACGCAGCGTGACGCCGTCGGCGCCGAGTTCGACCAGCAGTCCACCGGCCCCCTCGACCAGGGTGAGCCGGCCCGGCCGGTCGACGGAGCGGATCAGGCCGACCAGCTCGTCGTGGGTCGGCAGCGCCGCGGCGGCCTCGTCCGCGGCGGCCACAGGCGCCAGCGGTTGCGGGTAACGCGCCAATCCGGACAGTTCGGTGACCCCGGCGAGGCGCCGGACCTCCGCCAGGTCGTCGTCACCGTCGATGGTTCCGGTCTGCACCGGTTTGCACACCGCCACGTCGATGCCGGCGAGCCGGGCGCAACAGGCCAGCGCGGCGGTGGCCACGGTCTTACCGACACCGGTGCCGGTTCCGGTGATGACGACGACGCTCACAGCACCTCGGCGAGCACCCGACGGGCCAGGTCGAGGTCGTCGGCAGTCAGCGACGCCCGGGCGGTCAGGCGCAGCCGTGACGTACCCGCCGGCACGGTAGGGGGACGGAAACAGCCCACCCGCACGCCCTTGGCCAGGCAGGCGTCGGCCGCCGCCAGCGCCACCTCGGGGTCGCCAAGGATCACCGACACCACCGCCGACTGCGGCACGTCGGTCACGCCGCACATGTCGGCCAGCGCGCGGGCATTCCTCAGCACGGCGTCGGCGCGCTCGGGCTCGGTTGCCAGCAGGTGCAGTGCCGCGGCCGCGGCGCCCACCGCGGCGGGCGCCAGGCCGGTGTCGAAGATGAACGTCCGCGCGGAGTCGATGAGGTGCGCGCGGACCGCCTCCGACCCGAGCACGGCCCCACCCTGGGAGCCGAGCGCCTTGGACAGCGTCGTGGTCATCACGACGTCGGGCGCACCGGCCAGTCCGACCTCGTCGAGCAGGCCGCGGCCGCCGCGACCGCGCACACCGAGACCGTGCGCCTCGTCGACGAGCAGCACCGCGCGGTGCCGACGGCACACGTCGTGCAGGGCGCGCAGGGGCGCCAGGGCTCCGTCGGCGCTGAACACCGAGTCGGTGATGACGAGCGCACGCTCCTCGTCGCGGGCCGCCAGGGCGGCCTCGACGGCCGCGACATCGCGGTGCGGCGACACCACGACGCGGGCGCGGGAGAGCCGGCAGGCGTCCACCAGCGATGCGTGCGAGTAGGCGTCGGAGACCACCAGGGAACCGGGCCCCGACAGCGCGACGGTGGCGCCGATGTTGGCGGTGTAACCGGACGAGAAGACCAGAGCTGCCTGCGCACCGACGAATTCGGCGAGCCGCGTCTCGAATTCCTCGTGCAGGTCGGTGTCTCCGGTGACCAGTCGTGATCCGGTCGAGCCGGCGCCCCAGGTGTGCAGGGCGGTGACGCCCGCCTCGATCACCGCGGGGTGCAGCGACAGCCCGAGATAGTCGTTGGACGCGAGGTCGAGCTCGGAGGCCACGGCATGGCGGGGGCGCAGCGACCGGCGCAGGCCCGCCTCGCGGCGCTGCTGCTCATTGGCCTCCAGCCAGGCCAGCGGTGAGATGGCGGCGCGTGTCACCGGTGCTCCTCCTACGACTTGAACACCGTTCAGGTTAACGCACGCGCGACCTCGACCATCGCCGAGGTGATCTGGCCGATCTCGTCGGGAGTGCAGACGAACGGCGGCATGACGTAGATCAGATTGCGGAAGGGTCGCAGCCAGACGCCGTGGTCCAGTGCGACCGGCGTGGCCACCGTGAGGTCGACGGGCCGCACCGTCTCGATCACTCCGATCGCGCCCTTGACCCGGACGTCGGCGACCCCGGGAACAGCACGCGCACCGTCCAGGCCTGCCTCGAGGCCCGCGGAGATCTCCGCGACGCGGCCGCGCCAGTCCTGGGCCATCAGCAGTTCGACACTCGCGACCGACACCGCACAGGCCAGCGCGTTGGCCATGAACGTGGGCCCGTGCATCAGCGCACCGGCCTCCGAATTGCTGATCACGTGCGCGATCTCCGCCGAGCACAGCGTCGCGGCCAGGGTGACGTAACCGCCCGTCAGCGCCTTTCCGACGCACATGATGTCCGGGCTGACGCCGGCATGGTCGGCGGCGAACAATTCCCCGGTGCGGCCGAAACCGGTGGCGATCTCGTCGAAGACCAGCAGGACGCCGTGTCTGTCGCAGATGGCGCGCAGGTCCGCGAGGTACCGCGGGTCGTGAAACCGCATCCCGCCGGCACCCTGCACGACCGGTTCGACGATCACGGCGGCCAGCTCATGGGCGTGCCGCGCCAACTCGGCCTCGAACTCGGCGCTGTACTCCGGCCGGTACTCGGTGGGCACCTGCGGCGCGAACACCTGCCTGGCGAGGATCTCGGTCCACAACGAGTGCATGCCACCCTCGGGGTCGCACACGCTCATCGGCGTGAAGGTGTCCCCGTGATAGCCGCCGCGCCACGTCATCAGCCGGTACCGCTCGGCGTGCCCGCGGCTGCGCTGGTACTGCAGCGCCATCTTGACCGCGACCTCGACCGACACCGAACCCGAATCGCTGAAGAACACCGTGTCCAGTCCGTCGGGGGTGATCTGGACCAGCAGTTCGGCCAGCCGCGCGGCCGGTTCGTGGGTCAACCCGCCGAACATCACATGGTTGAGCGTCGCCAGCTGCCGCGTCAGCGCGTCGTCCAGGACGGGATGGCCGTGCCCGTGCACCGCCGTCCACCACGACGCCATCGCGTCGAGCACGTCGACCTCGCTGCCGTCGCGGATCACCGTCAGCCAGGCCCCCTTGGCGCGCACCGCGACCACGGGCGGGAACGCCCCGGGGGCGCCGATGGTGCTGTAGGGGTGCCAGACATGGGCGGCGTCGATCGCGCTGATCTGCTCGGGGGTCCATCCGGGGCGCTCGGACACGGTCTGTGAGCCTAACGGAGGGCTCCCCGACCACGGCTGTACCGCCAGATCTGCGTTCTCGATCAGGAGCCGTTCAGCCAAGTTAGGTAAGTTGTTCACCGACCATGATGCTTCTGACCCCGACCCGGACTGCGTCAGCAAATTCTCCGGAGCCTGTCAGCCCACCCGCGATGGGAAACAGGAAGTCGGGTTTCTACCGTCACGATCTCGATGGCCTTCGCGGTGTCGCCATCGCGCTGGTTGCTGCCTTCCACATCTGGTTCGGGCGCGTTTCCGGCGGCGTCGACGTCTTCCTGGTGCTGTCCGGTTTCTTCTTCGGTGGCCGGCTGCTGCGCAACGCACTGACACCCGGTTCGCCGCTGCACCCCGGCCGCGAAGTGGTCCGGCTGGTGCGCCGGCTGCTTCCCGCCCTGGTTGTGGTGTTGGCCGCGGCAGCGGTGCTGACCATCCTGGTGCAACCCGAAACGCGGTGGGAGACCTACGCCGATCAGAGCCTGGCGAGCCTCGGCTACTACCAGAACTGGGAGTTGGCGCTGTCGGCGGCCGACTATCTGCGTGCCGCGGACTCCGTCAGCCCGCTGCAACACATCTGGTCGATGTCGGTGCAGGGCCAGTTCTACATCGCCTTCCTGGCGCTGATCTTCCTGTTGACGGCACTACTGCGCCGCCCGCTGGGCAAACATCTACGGATTTTCTTCGTGGTGCTGCTGACCAGCCTGACCATCGCATCGTTCGTCTACGCGATCTTCGCCCACCAGGCCGACCAGACCACCGCCTACTACAACAGTTTCGCCAGAGCGTGGGAGTTGTTGGTGGGCGCGGTGATCGGCGCAATGGTCCCGTACGTGCGCTGGCCGATGTGGCTGCGCACCGTGCTGGCAACCGTCGGACTGGTGGCGATCCTGTCGTGCGGCGCACTCATCGACGGCGTGAAGGAGTTCCCCGGGCCCTGGGCGCTGGTGCCCGTCGGGGCCACCGTGCTGATGATCCTGGCCGCCGCCAACCGCCAGGCCGACCCGGCGACGAACGGCAAGATGCCCATCCCCAACCGCGTGCTCGCATGGCGACCGCTGGTCACCCTGGGCGCGATGGCCTATTCGCTCTACCTGTGGCACTGGCCGCTGCTGATCTTCTGGCTGGTCTACAGCGGCCACCCCACCGCGACACTGTGGGACGGCGCGGGCATTCTCGCGGTCTCCGGCGTGCTGGCCTACCTGACCATGCGCTTCATCGAGGACCCGTTGCGCTACCGGTCACCGGCGCCGGTGTCCGATCCCACCCCGAAGGTGCCGTGGCGGAGCCGGTTGCGCCGGCCCACCATCGTGCTGGGGTCGGTGGTCGCCCTGCTCGGCGTGACGCTCACCGCCACGTCGTTCACCTGGCGCGAGCACGTCACCGTGCAGCGCGCCGACGGTAAGGAACTCTCGGGCCTCAGTTCGAAGGACTACCCCGGTGCGCGGGCGCTGCTGAACAACGCCAAGGTCCCCAATGTGCCGATGCGCCCCACGGTGCTGGAGGCAACGAAGGACCTGCCGGAGAGCACCGAGGACGGGTGCATCAGCGACTTCAAGAACGGCGACATCATCAACTGCACGTACGGCGACAAGAACGCCACGCGCACCATCGCCCTGGCGGGCGGTTCGCACGCCGAGCACTGGATCACCGCGCTGGATCTGCTGGGCCGCATGCACCACTTCAAAGTGGTGACCTATCTCAAGATGGGTTGCCCGCTGTCCACCGAAACCGTCCCGCTGATCATGGGCAGCAATGCGCCGTACCCCCAGTGCCACGACTGGGTCGACAAGACCATGGACAAGTTGGTCGCGGACCGCCCTGACTACGTCTTCACCACATCCACCAGGCCATGGAACATCAAGCCGGGTGACGTGATGCCCGGTACGTACATCGGTATCTGGCAGACCTTCCTCGACCATGGCATCAACGTGCTGGCCATGCGGGACACCCCCTGGCTGGTCAAGAACACCAAGCCCTACATCTCCGCCGACTGCCTGGCCGACGGCGGCGACGCCGTGTCGTGCGGCCAGAAGCGTTCGGTGTTGCTGGCCAAGCGCAATCCCACCCTGGACTTCATCAAACGCTTCCCCAACCTGAAACCCCTCGACATGTCGGATGCCGTGTGCCGCCCCGACTACTGCCGGGCCGTGGAAGGAAATGTGCTGGTGTATCACGATTCTCACCACTTCACCGCGACATACATGCGGACCATGACACCCGAACTGGGTAGGCAGATCGCCGCGGCCACCCACTGGTGGTGACCAGCCGGTCATCTCAGCGGCCTGCCCACCGCGGTAACAGGGGCACGACGCTGCGCCACTTCGCCCACGCCGATAAGGTCAGTGGATGTCGTCGACTGAGCCGGGGCCTGCGCCCGCCGGGGTTCCGACCCCCACCCTGACGACGGTGTGGCCGGGCACCGCCTATCCGCTGGGCGCCACCTACGACGGAGCGGGCACCAACTTCTCGCTGTTCTCCGAGGTGGCCGACAAGGTCGAGCTGTGCCTGATCGCCAAGGACGGCTCCGAGCACCGGATCGAACTCGACGAGGTCGACGGGTACGTCTGGCACGCCTACCTGCCCACCGTCACTCCCGGCCAGCGTTACGGCTATCGCGTCTACGGCCCCTGGGCGCCGGACGCCGGCCACCGCTGCGACCCGAGCAAGCTGCTACTCGACCCGTACGGCAAGTCCTTCCACGGCGATTTCGACTTCTCGCAGGCGTTGTTCTCCTACGATCTGGAGGCCGACGACCTGGCCAGCGGCGGCACGCCGCCGATGGTGGACTCACTGGGGCACACGATGACGAGCGTGGTGATCAACCCGTTCTTCAACTGGGCCAACGACCACACCCCGCGCACCCCGTATCACGAAACGATCATCTACGAGGCCCACGTCAAGGGGATGACCCAGTCACATCCCGGCGTTCCCGAGCAACTGCGCGGCACCTACGCCGGGCTGGGCCACCCGGTGATCATCGACCACCTCAAGTCGCTCAACGTCACCGCCATCGAGCTGATGCCGGTGCACCAGTTCATGCACGACCACCGCCTGGTCGACCTGGGACTGCGAAACTACTGGGGCTACAACACCGTTGGCTTCTTCGCCCCGCATTTCCAGTACGCGGCGACCCGCAGTGCCGGCGGTGCGGTCGCCGAGTTCAAGACCATGGTGAAGGCGTTCCACGAGGCCGGTATCGAGGTCATCCTCGACGTCGTCTACAACCACACCGCCGAGGGCAACCA
>CAMFLL010000118.1 GCA_945957405.1 uncultured Mycolicibacterium sp.
AGCCGCTTCTAGGCCGGTCAGAAACCGCCGAAGTCGCCGCCGCCGAAATCGCCGCCGCCGAAGTCGCCACCACCCCAGCCGCCGTCGCCGCCGCCGTCCCAGCCACCGCCGTCCCAGCCTCCGCTGTCGCCGCCGCCGTCGAACCCGCCGCCGTCCTGACCGGCCTCCAGACCCTGGTCGTAACCCTGGTCGAAACCGTCGCCGTAACCGCTCTCGAAGGCCTGTGAGTCATAACCGACACCGCCCATCCCCGAGAACAGGGCGTCGAACAACAGGACCGAGCCCAGCCCCCAGGCGCCGGCGACCAGGGCCGGCTTCCACCACGGCTCCGAGTACCAGCCGGCCGGCACCGGACGGCCCGCGACCCGTCCGCCGGGGTAGTAGTTCGGGGTGCGTTGTGACGGTGAGGGCGACGCCTCGATCTCGCGGCCCTCGACCTGCACGCGACGGTCCTCGGTGACGGTGCCCGCCGACCGTTGGCCGGCAAGGGTTTCGAGTTCGGGACCGGGGTCCATGCCCATCGCCGAACGCGCGGCCCGCACGTAGTACAGGCCCTCCAACGCGCTCTCCTTGGCCAGCAGCGCCTGCTTGGCGGTGGTGGCCTGCTCGATCTGCGACGATGCCGCGGTGTAGCGCTCCGAGGCATCGGCCATGGCCTGCATGGAGGCTTCGTTGTTGCCGTTGAGATTGAGGACCTGACCGCCGAGGCGTTCGATGATGCGGCGGGCATCGGCCTTCGCATCGGCCAGTGAGCTGGCCGCGCGCCGGCCCGATGCGCGCGACGAGGCGAACACGGCGATACCGATTGCCGCGACAACCAACAGGATGAGGATCAGCAAGGCGCCGTTCATGGCGTCCAGCGTACCCACAGGAAAGGCCGATTTCGCTGGCCGCGAACATCTGATCGGGAGCTCAGGACTGATCTCGGCGCAGTGGCAACACGACCCGGACGTGTGTTCCCGACGAAGCGGGCAGCATCGTGAGCGATCCACCGGCAGCCTCGATGCGGGCCCGCTGCGATGCCAGTCCGATATGCCCCTCGGCCAAGCGTTGCGCCGCGCGGTCCTCGGAGAGGCCGACACCGTCGTCGGCGACGTCGAGGCGACAGGACGAACCGGCGATCTGCAGGGTGACCGTGGCGGTGGTGGCCCCGGAGTGGCGGGTCACGTTGGACAGCAGCTCGCGGGCCGCCCCGAACACCATGGGATCGATCGGGCTCGCGATGGCGTAGTCGAGGTCGGTGCCGATCGCGATCCCGGACCGCTTGGCGGCGGCGCCGGCCAACTGGTTCACCGCCTCCGCCAGCCCGGCCTGCTCCAGGACCGAAGGGTGGAGTTCGAACGTGGCGTCGCGGAGTTGACCGGTCGCCGTTCGCAGACTGGTGATCGCCCGGTCGAGTGGTTCGGCCGGATGTGATTTGGCGTGACCGGCGATGTCCTGGCGTGCGGCCAGGACATGCTGCAGCGGCCCGTCGTGGATGAACTCCGAGATGCGACGCTGCTGATCGTCGGTGGCGCGCATGGTCTCGGCCACCAGCGCCTCGCGCGACACGGTCAGCCTGGCGATCTCGTCGATGTGCCGTTCCTGCCGGATCACTGCGGTCGCGGCCGTCACGCACAGGAAGGCGTACAGCACGACGACGAGAGTTGGTTTGCCCCAACCCAATATGGGCACCAGATCCGGATCGCCGAAGACCTCGACCGCGAACGTCGCCAACGCCGCGGTCAACAGGACGACGGCGCGCCGCGACGACACCTCGAGGACCACCATCACCGGCAGCAGCGTCATCACGAGCAGCGGCAGGTAGGCGCCCGCCGGTGCCAGCATCTTGTACACGAATATGGCAGTCACATCGACGATTGCGGCCAGGAACGGCAACCGCGTCGCCGCCACGGGCAGGCCGGCCCGGCTGAACGCCACCGCCACCGCAACGACCGCCACGATGCCGTACGCCAGCAGCAGTGCGGCCTGCTCGCGCCACCGTGGCGCCACCCCGACGTCGAGTGCGAAGACCATGAGGGCGACGACGCCGAGTCGCACCACCGCCACAACCCGAAGTGAACTCAACTCACGCACCCGGCGGACGCGATCCAACTCCCGGATGGTCACGCGGTCACACCTCCGGCCCATAGTGCGTTTTGCGGTAAGCGCCGTTGACCGTAGTCACCGTAGTCGTAGCCTTGGACGACGGTGACGCAAACACGGGAGCTGCCGATGTCACGATCAACACCGCCGGTGAGCGTTGTCGTCGGTGACGACCACCCGGTGTACCGCGAAGGCGTGGTGCGGGCGCTGAAGGACAGCGGCAGGATCGAGGTGGTCGCCGAGGTCGGCGACGGGCGCGCGGCGTTGGCGGCCATCAGGGAACACCGCCCCGCCGCGGCACTGCTCGACTACAAGATGCCCGAACTCGACGGCCTCGAGGTGGTGCACGCCGTGGTGCGCGACGGACTGCCAACCCAGGTGCTGCTGCTCAGTGCCTTCGACGATGCCGCGCTGGTGTACAAGTCGGTGGCCGCCGGTGCGGCCGGTTATCTCACCAAAGAGGCCGACCGCGACGAGATCGTCACCGCGGTCCTGAACTGCGCCAAGGGTATTGGGTACATGCCGACGGGGCTTGCCAGCGGGCTGGCCAACGAGGTCCGGCAGCGCGCCAGGGGTGACGCCGCGCTGCTGTCGCCGCGTGAACTCGAGACGGTTCGGTTGATCGCCGACGGTTTGTCGGTGCCGCAGATCGCCGCGCGGCTCCATCTGGCGCCGACGACAGTGCGCACCCATGTGCAGAACCTGTACGAGAAGCTCGGTGTCTCTGATCGCGGGGCCGCCGTGGCCGAAGCCATGCGCCGCCGCCTGTTGGAATGACGGCCTGCTGGAATCGGTCAACACGCCAGCGGGATGCGCACGGTCACGCGGGTTCCTGTGGTTGTCCTGCCGGTTTCCCATGTGCCACCCAGTGATTCGATGCGGTCCTGATGCGCGGCGAGGGCCGTCCGGTGGGCATCGTGCTGATGCGCGGGCGCGACACCGTCGTCGACGACGTCGAGCAGGCACCAACCGTCGTCGGCCCGAAGCGTGACCCGACCGCGTGTGACGCCGGCATGCTGTTCGGTGTCGGAGACCAGGCTGCGCACCACACCGAACACCATCGCATCGATCGGGTCCTGTCGCGGGTAGTCGGTTTCGGCGCCGAAGTCGATTCCCGACCGCGCCGTCGCGGTGCACAACAACGACGTGACCGCCTCGGCAAGCCCCACCTGGTCCAGCACCGCCGGGTGCAGACCGACGCTGGCCGCCCGAAGTTCGCGCGCCGCCTGTCGCAGCCCGTCGGCCGCCCGTCGCAGTCCCGGATCGTCGGACGACCTGGCGACATCACTGACATCCTGGCGGGCCGCGAGCACCGTCTGCAATGGCCCTTCGTGCAATGTTTCCGAGATCGCGCGGCGTTCGGTGTCGAACGCGGACAAGGTGTCGGCCAGCAACACCCGTCGCGCCGCGGTCACCTGGTGGCTGAGCTCTGCGATGACGAACGCCGACACACTGAGCATGACGAACAGCGCGCACAGATAGATCGTCACGGCCGCACCGAACCGGGGTTCCAGGACCGGGTCGAACACCACCGCCGCGGTGAATGCCACGCCGCCGACGGCCAGCACCGCCACGGCGCGGCGCCTCGACAGCTCGAGTGCGACCAGCAGCGGCAACAGGCCCATCACGGCAAGCGGGAGATATCCGCCGGCCGAGAGCATCTCGAACGTCCCGATGGCGATCACATCGCCGAGAGCCACCGCGGTCCGGATGTTCGGGCGTGTCGCCCGCGGTCCGGCGGGCCGGAAGGACGAGGCGGCCACACCGATCGCCGCCACGCCATAGCAGGCGAGCAGCGCGCTCTGGGCGGGCCAGTCCTGGCGATCCGTGCCGAGCACCATCGCGCCGATCATCAACGCCACCACGGCAATCCTCAGGACCGCGGCCACTCTCACCGAGCTGGTCATGGCTCAGGCGGCGGGCTCGACCACGATCCGACACAGGCGTTCAGCCCGTTCGGCTGCTTTCTCTGCTGCATCGGACGTCTCATCAGCGACCAGGATGTAGGCGGCGTGTACGGCTGCCCCATGGAGGTCGGTCGTCGGGGTCCCCGGCCGCGCCACGATCTCCGCATCGATCACGCCGGGCAGGCTCAGTAACTGCGCTCTGCTCGGAATGGCGGTGATCACACCGGATCCGACGACGGAAATCGCCCGCCAGGCCACCACCGTGTCAGAGCGCATCCCGGGCTGGGCGGCAGGTTGCCTTCCGGCGAGCTGGTCGCACAACAGCGCCAGATTGTCGATGCCGAGGTTCAGTTCGAGCATGCGCGGAATGAGGAGCCCGCCGGGCCGTGACGCGAACTCACCGACGAGCCAGCGGCCGGCCGAATCCCGGAAGATCTCACAGTGCCCGAAACCATGTGTGACGCCCAGCGCGGCGGCCGCGGCTCGGGTGAGCTCGCGCACGGCGGCTCCCTCTACCGAATTCTCGTCGAGTAACACCGATCCCATCGACGAGCCGCCCAGCATGGGACTCGAGTAGCGGCCCGGGAGGCAGTGCACTTCGGTGCCTTCGTGCAGGAGGAGTTCGCAGTGGTACTCGGCCGCGATGTCGATGCGTTTCTCCGCGATGACGCTGACGCGTCCGACGGCGGCCGAAATGTTGGTCGAACACAGGTAATCGGGCAGATCGCGCGATCCCTCGAACGCCCCCGCCGCGACCAGCTGCTCGAAGTTGCCCGCGGTGACGCGATGGGTGTTGATGGTGCCGAAGCCATGCCGTGGTTTCACGACGATGTCACCGCCGACCTCGGCGAGGAAGTCCCCGATCTCCGCGACGCTGGCCACCACGCGGTGCTCAGCCACCGGAATCCCGGCAGCCGAGAGCCGGCGTTTCATCACCGACTTGTCCGTGCAGGCCACCGCACTGGCAAGGTTCTGTCCCGGCAGATCCAATGTCTCGCGCAGAAACGCTGCCGCACGTATGCACGGCTCGTCTATGGTGGCGACCGCGGTGACCCCCATAGCCTCGAATTCCGTTGCCAGAACCAGCAGTTCGTTGTAGTCGTCCCAGTGTGCGATGGTTCGGACCGGATATCCCGGGCTGGTGTCCCGCTCACCGACGGCGCCTTCGGGGATCAGCGCGAGGATCCTCTGGCCGCGTGTGTGGAGTGCGTTCTCCAGCCGAGGCCGGAGCAGCGACAGCACGACGATCACGACTGCGCCCCTTCCAGTTCGTAGAATCCTTCACCGTCCAGGTGGCGCAGCGTCCACAGATCGCGGACCAGGATGTCGGCGACGTCGTGCATCAGCGAGATCTTGATGGGATACGAACTGTCGTCGGTCGTCTGCACCAGTTGCTCACCGACGCCGACGTACACGTCCATGTCACGGAAGCTGTCCAGGCCCTTGACGACCTCCAGGCCGCGATAACCGCGAAGCGTGCCGCTCCGCGGGGCGACCATGTGGCCCCATGCCACGCTTCTCTCCAACTGATAGGGGATGCCGCAGCGTTCGTGGAACCGGAAGGGTCGCAGGTACGCATCGATCATCCAGTCGATCTGCGACTCACCGGTTGCCAGCGTGGTGTAACCCGGCAGGTCCTGCCCGCCGATCCGCGCGCCCGCCTCCACCAGGTAGGGACCCGACGGGGTCATCTTGATCTCGACATGACCGGCACCGTGTCGGATACCGAGGGCGTCGAGAACGTCGAAGGTGTAGGGCACGAGTTCGTCCTGGATCTCGCCGCGCCGCGGCAGGATCTGGCACGCGACCATCAGATCGGCGACGCCGTTGGCGCTGATGCGATGGGTGCGCCAGATGTCGCAGACATGGTGTCGACCGTCGCGGCTGACCGTGTTGACCAGATATTCAGCGCCGACCAGGTACTCCTGGGCCACCACGCCGTCACCGGGTTCGGCCAGCACATTCGGCCGTCCGTTGAGCTTACGGAAAGCCTGCACCGAACCCTCGGGAGTGCGGCACCAGGTGACACCGTCGTTGGCGGCGCTGCGCAACGGCTTGAGGATGGCCATCCCGCCGAGTTCGGTATGCCAGCGGCGCAACTGGTCCTCGTTCTCGACATGGATCTGCCGCGCCCCGCGCAACCCGCATGCCTTGATGCGCTCGATCATGGCGAACTTGTTTCGGCGGGCCTCGCTGAGAGCGGTGCCGTTCGTCAGGGCACCGGTGATCGGGTGCAGTGCCTCGCTCAGCGCGTCGGCGAGTTCCACCCCATGCTCGCAACCCACGATCACCTCGGCTGGTCGATATGGTGCGAGTGCCTCGAGTGTCCGGTCCAGATCCCCGTCGTGGACGATCTCGGCGATGAACGGATACGGGTCGGGCTTGTCGGCGATGATCGACGGCGGCACCGGACTGCTCTGCACCCGGATGGGCTGGTAACCGGCGGCGTGGAACGCCGGCGCCAGCCGCGCTGTCGACCCGGCGTAGGTGTCGATCAGCACGATGTGACGGGAATCCTTGTCGGGCTTACCGATATGGGTGTTCATTGGGCTGTCCATCCTCCATCCACGGCCAGCGCCTGGCCGGTCACATAAGCTGCCTCGTCCGAGGCCAGCCACAGCACGGCGTTGGCCACCTCTTCGGGCCTGCCGAGTCGTCCCATCGGGATGTGGGACAGGTAGAAGTCATCGGCGCTCTTCCCGCGGGCCGCCCGCGCCTGGGCCAGCATCGGCGTCGCGATCGGGCCCGGGCATACGGCGTTGACCCGGATGCCCTCGTCTGCGTGATCGATTGCGGCAGTGCGGGTCAGTCCCACCACACCGTGTTTGCTCGCGGTGTAGGGCGCCGCCTCGTGATAGCCGACGATGCCGGCGATCGACGCCACGTTGACGATCGCCCCGCCGGACTGTGCCCGCATACGGGAAACCTGATGTTTCATCATCAGCCAGACGCCCTGCAGGTTGGTGTCGACGATCCTGCGCCAGTCCTCGAGATCGAATTGATCGCTCTTGCGCCCCGATCCGGGCACGCCGGCGTTGTTACATGCGACGTGCAACGCGCCGTACCGGTCGATGATGGTGTCCACCAACCGGATCACGTCACCTTCGTCCGTGATGTCGGCCTGGATGGCGTCGACGGCGGTGCCGTGTGCGCCGATCAGCGCCGCGGTCTCGTCGAGCGGTTCGCGTCGGCGCCCGGTGACGACGACGGTGGCGCCCTCCTGCGCGAAGCGGCATGCCGTCGCACGGCCGATACCGGTGCCGCCGCCGGTGATCAGCGCCACCTGCCCGGTGAACCGTTGCCTCATCGGAGTTCACGCACTGTGTCGCGGCGCAGTCGGCGCGCCGAGGTGGCCAGAAGTCGGTGGGAGGCCGCGACGATGTCGTGGGCGCCACGCGTGGCAGCCGGTTCCAGGGCGGGGCTGGCCGGATAGGGCACGGCGAGTGCGCCCACCCGGGCGACGGGTGCCGCGAGATCGTCGAAGGCCTCTTCGGTGATGGCCGAGGCGATCTCGGCGGTGGGGCCGTACCGCAGCCAGGTCTCGGCGGCCACGATCACCCGTCGGGTCTTGCGGGCCGAGGCCACCAGGGTGGCGGTGTCCAACGGGCGTAGCGAGCGGACATCGATCACCTCGGCCCGGATACCGTGCGCCGACAGCGCGGCGGCCGCATCGAGTGCGTAGCGCACCATCCCGGACATCGCGACGATGGTGATGTCCGAACCTTCGTGCACCACCCGGGCGGTGCCCAGGGGCACCAGGTGTTCGCCTTCAGGCACCAGATCCTCGGTGGTGTACAGGCCCTTGTGTTCGAAGATCACCACCGGCTCATCGGATCGGATTGCGGCCGTGAGCAATCCCTTGGCGTCGGCTGGGTCGCTGGGCATCACGGTGTGGACACCGGGCAGATGTGCGGTCCACTGTTCCAGTGATTTGGAGTGCTGTGGCCCGGCATTGGCGCCAGGACCGCCCTGTGTACGTATCACCACAGGCACGGTGATCCGGCCCTGCGATGTGAACGGATAGACTGCGGCACCGTTGGCCAGGCTGTCGAGTGCCAGGCACAGGAAGTCGCTGTACATGATCTCGACCACCGGCCGCAGTCCCGACATCGCCATTCCTATTGCCGCGCCGACCATGCCGTTCTCGGAGATCGGCGTGTCGACGACGCGGCCTGCGCCGAACTCGTCGAGCAGTCCCGCGCTGGTGCCGAAGATCCCGCCGTAGACGGCGACATCCTGGCCGAGTAGCAGTACCCGGTCATCTCGGCGCATCTCATGGCGCAGGGCGTCGTTGATGGCCTGCGCGTAGGTCATGGGAATCATGCCTGTGCTTCCTTTCCGTCCCATTTCGTGGCGATCAGGGTGAGTTCGGCCGGGTCGGGCCACGGGCTCGCTTCGGCGAACCTGACCGCGTCGGCGACGTCATTACGTGCGTCGCATTCCGTGTAGGCCACCAGGCGCGGGCTGACACCGTTGCGGACCAGGCGATCTCGGGCGACGCCGAGCGGGTCGATCTGGCGGTCGCCCTCCAGACCATCGCGGTAACCGCCGCGGTCGGCGCTGGAGAACATTGCGTTGCGATAGGTGACGGCTTCCACCAGCGTGGGGCCGCCGCCGCCGCGGGCACGCGCGACAGCCGTTGCGACACAGTCGCGGACGGCCTCGACGTCGTTACCGTCGACGGTCACACCGGGGATGCCGTAGCCGGCCGCCCGGCGGTGTAGTTGGGTCTCGTGAACGTGGCGGTCGAGCCTGGTGCTCAACGCGTAGTGGTTGTTCTCGACGAAGATGACCACGGGTAGTCGCCACAGCGCGGCCATGTTGGCGGCCTCGTTGAACGCACCCGAGTTGGTTGCGCCATCCCCGGTGACGCACAACGTGACATGACCGTCACCGGCGAGGCGCTGTGCATAGCCGTGGCCGACTGCCAGCAGCAGCGAGTGCCCGATGATGCCCGACGGAGCCAGCAGCCCGTATTCAGGGTCCGCGATCAGCATGTGTCCACCGCGACCGCCGCACTGACCGTCGGCGCGGCCCATCATCTCGGCGATCGTCGGACCCAGCGGCAGCCCGAGGCCCACATACTGCGCGTGGGGGCGATGGGTGGCGGTGGTGATGTCGCCGCGGCACAGCGCCGCGGTGGCACCGATACCGGCGGCCTCCTGGCCGAAGCCGACATGCATCGGACCTTTCACCAGCCCTTGCTGCCGCAGTTCCTCGAGCGTGATGTCGAGCTCGCGCAGCACGTACATGCGCCGGTACAGCTCGAGCAAGTCGGGCGCGGATCCGGGATGTACCGATGTCGTCGTCATTGTGCCTGTCTCCTAACCGTTTCCATGGCATGCGCGAGGGGCCGGCAGACCGCGACCCCGATCAGTCCGATGACCGTGGTGGTGATCGCCACCAGTGGCTGGCCGCCGAGTCCCAGGCTCACCGCTGCCACGGTCGGAGCCACGACGGCGGCGGCCGCAAGGGTGGTGCCCCAGAGGCCGTGGTAGCGGCCACGGTTGGCCGGCGGGGCGATGTGATGCATCACGCCGGCGGCCACGATGAACCAGGCGACCTCACTCGGTGCGATGGCGATGGCGGCGACCACGAATCCGGTTGTGGTGTGCGAGAGGGCCGCCAGCCCCATCACCGCCGCGGTCAACAGGCCGGCCGCGGCGAGCACATCGAGGCGCGTCCGATTGCCGGTGTGTTTCACCAGCCACGGGCTGAGCAGCGGCGTGCAGACCACCACGGCCAGCGCATTGGCCACGCTCACCAGCCCGTAACTGCCGGCGTCCATACCGCGGGCGGTCATGATCATGGGAATCACCGACAGCAGCCCCATGAACGCGGACATGGTGGCCAGCGTCGAGACGAGCAGCAGTGTCAGGCGGCGGTCTGCGAAGGCCTGCCGGTAACCGACGGCGGACAGGTTCGGTGCGGCCGCCCTGTCGGACGGCATGACGATCAGCGCCAACGCGGCGAATACCGCACAGGCGGCGGCGTTCACGACATACAGCAGGTCGGTGCCGACCTTGTCGGCCAGCAGTCCGCCGAGGCCGCCTGCGATCGCCGCGCCGAGATTCGCCATCCAGCTCAGCCGCCACGCCTCGACCCTCGCCCTGCGTTCGGGATCGACGATCACATCGCCGATGACGGCGCTGAGCACCGGGCGCGGTGCGTCGTAGACAATCCCGGCGACGGCGGCGCCCACCATCAGGGCGGGCAGGGTGTGCGCGGAGGCCAGGGCAGCCAGCACCACCGCCGCGACCGTAAGGGCGGCAACCAGCGGGATGCGCCGCCCGAAGCGGTCGCACAACCAGCCGCAGATGATCTGCCCGGCAATGCAACCGACGCCGAAGGCAGCCAGCACGGCGCCGACCGCGTGCACGCCGTGGCCGTGGCCGGCGACATGATGGCTCATGAAGGGATATGCGAAACCCGCTGCGCGCACCAGGAAGCTGCCACCGAGCAGCAGCCAGATCACCTTCGGGTAGCCGCTGACGGTCGAGGTGGCCCCCGTGGCCGGCAGTGCGGTGCGCTGCGCGGGCGTCGTCGTCATACCGATGACGGTAGGAATCGCGGCGTGCGCGCAGAATCGTCCGATCACGCCAATCGGTTGACGAACCGGCCTCCTACGATCGGAGGATGCCGGCGGGTCTGTACTGGGCTTATGCCGTTGGGATAGCCACGCCCAGCACCCGGTAGACCTCGTCGGACAGTGCGACCGACCGCGGATCGGCATTGCATTTGGTGGCGTCGAAATTGTTCATCACATAGGCGTAACCGATGCGGTGTTCCAGGTCGACGAAGGCGAATGAACCGCCGGACCCGCCGTGGCCGAAGATGGCCTGATTCGGCCCCGCCACGCGGCGCTGGTTCAGCATGTACCCCAGTCCCCAACCGTGGTCGGCGACCCGGGGACCCAGCACGACGTCGGCATCGAAGCCGCCCTGCGACATCCGGACGCGTTCCATGTGCTGCCGGGACAGCAGCTTTTCCTGGGCCAGTGCGTTGTAGAACGTCGCCATGCCCAGTGCCGAGACGTGGGCGTTGGTACCGGGGAACTCGGCGGCCCGCCAGGCGGTGATGTCAATGGATGCGAGCTCGTCGTCCGGGATGAAGCCAACGGCGACCGACAATCCGGCCATCGGGTGTTCGGCCAGGGACGCCGGCGCAGGTGGCGCCGCTGCGTCGGCCAACACGGCGCAGGCGCGTGGTTTGGCGATCATCTCGGCGCAGCGGTGGTGCTCGGCACGCGGTAACCCGATGTGGACGTCGGCGCCGATCGGTTCGGCGATCTCGGTGCGCAGGTACTGGCCCAGCGTGCGGCCCGTCACCCGGCGCACCACCTCGCCGAGGATGAACCCGAAGCTCACCATGTGGTAGCCCTGCGCGGTGCCCGGTGTCCACCAGGGCTCGGCGGCGGCCAGTGCCGCGCACACGGCGTTCCAGTCGGTGGTGTCCGGCCAGGGGATCGGCCGCCGGGGTCCGAGCACGCCGGAACGGTGGCCGAGCACCATCGCAATTGTGATGGAATCCTTTCCGGCTTGGGCGAATTCGGGCCAGTACTTGGCCACGGGAGCGTCGAGCTCGATTTCGCCGCGGTCGGCGAGCAGGTGGACGCAGGTGCTCGTCAACCCCTTGCTGCCGGAGAAGACGCTGGCCAGGGTGGTGCGCTGCCACGGGCGGCGGTGGTCGGAGTCGGCCTGTCCGCCCCACAGGTCGACGACGAGTTGGCCGTCAACCCAGACCGCAACGGCCGCTCCGACCTCGTCGCGCTTGGCGAAGTTCAGCTCGAATTCGCGCTGCACTCCGCTGAATTCGGGGGCGCAGCGGCCCGCGATGCGGACGTGGTCGGGCACCGTGCCTCCTGGATCGCGCGCGGGCGTGTGCCCGGTATTCGAATGTAGGTGTCCGGACACCACATCGAGGAGGTCGGTGGGCAGATCGGAGCCGAATCGACACTGTCCTGAGACCGGTGACGATCAGCCGGGGTACATCGCCTCGGCCAGGGCCAGTATCTCGGCGCGGTCCGCGGGCCGCACCGCCCGCGCCTCGATCGCACGATCAAGCGCCGCGCTGAACCGTTCGAGGTAGGTCGTGACACCGCCGGGATACAGCTCGGCCAGGACGCCGCCTCCGAAGTACGACCCGGATCCGAAGAGGTCCGCGATGGCCAGGACGGCCGGAGCCGAGTCGCCACCGAGCGGCCCGACGGGCCCCAGACCCGAGGTGACGGCGACGGGTACGTCGACCCACGGCGTGCGGACCCCGCCGCGGGCGAGCCCGTGCTCATCGACCACGAGCGCGCCGTCGGCCACCTCCAGCGGTGCGAAGACGGGTGGGGGATCACCCGCCGCGACCCAGTCTCGCAGCGCGGCCAAGGCCCCCTGCAGGACGTAGTGGTGTTGCGGGGCGAAGTTGACGAAGTGCTCCAGTCTGTTGCCCATCAGCATGTCAGTGGGTGCGAACCCGCGGGCCAGTTCGTCGACCGGCGCCGAGCCGCTGTCGATGGGTGCCACGTTGATGGTGTAGACGTCGGCGTGGGCGGTTCCGCAGATTTCCCATGTCCGCAGGTGGTCGCTATCGGGGGTGCGTGCGTCGAGATACCCCAGTCGTGCCGCACCCACGAGGTCGGTCTCGGTGATCACGGACATGGTGGGCGCCCGCAGGTCGGGTCGGAACGGGACGGGCCGGGCTTGCGCGGTCCCCGTGTCGTCGAAAATCGAACTGCCGTCCAGGGGTGCGCCCGGCCCGAACCTGGACAGGATGAAGAAACCGTCGTAGACCGCGGCGAGCGGGTCGATGGCGTTGAGATACGTGGTCAGAAAGATCGCCGACTGCGATTCACCCACTGCCACAAGATGTTCGGGATCGATGATGCCGGGCAGTCGTCGGTCGCGGACCAGTTGGCCGGCCGCAGAGAAGATGTCATAGGCAAACGCGTCGCCGGGATGCCGCAAGGTGCCGTAGCGCGCGGCGTCGAGGGATTTCAGCGACATGTCCATGCCGAGGCTCTGGCCGCCGTCGACCCCGACTTTCTGCGCCGACACGGCGACGAAGGCGTATCCCTCGCGAACCACCTCACGGTGGGTCATGAACCAGGCCGCGGGGGCATCGATACCCCCGGAGACATTGAGCCATTCGACCAGGACAGTGCCGTTGAACCGGGCCTCGTCGACAGGTGTGAGGACGACGATCCGGGTGGTGTAGTCGGCGTGGTCGGCCGGTGTCACCGACCATCGTCCGTCGGACTCCGGCTGCCCGGCCGCGGTGTACGACGTCGCCGTACCCGAGACGAAGAACTCCCGGGCCGCATAACCCAGGTCGGCGAGATCGTAGGCGCCCAGGAGCAGGTTGGGCTTGCCTTCGACTGCTGTGACGGTGACATCCATACCGAGAACATTAGCCCAGCTAACGTAGTTGCAGGTGAGCGCCCGATAGGCCTGCAAACGGGGCGTCGCAGCACTAGAGTGCCGTTCGAGTCACTACGACCACCGTCGGCGCCCCCCGACGGAGAAGGGCGCCGATCCCGCCGGTGGTTCATCGTTCCCGCCTCGGTCCAGCACTGGCCGTCGTCGCGGCCGGGCTGCTGGTGATTGCCGCGGCGCAGTTTCGGCCCAACTCTGATCCGGTGCTGCCGCAAGCCATTTCGGGTCCGTTCGCAGTACTTCTCGGAGCGTCGGAGGATCTCGGCGAATCGCGTGCCGACAGCGCCGAACTCACCGCGGCCCTGAGTGGTGCGCAGCGGCCCGGCCAACTCTTCCGATGGGCGACCGACAACGGCCTGTCGGTGCGCTGGCGTTCCGGGGACGCGTGGGCGGTGCTTGCCGGCCCACCGGCGCGTCTGGGCGCGGCGTTCGATGTCGCAGTGCACGACTACCGGGGCCGCAAGGGCCAGGTCTTCTACGCCTCGCCACAGCAGCCTTCGGTGCCTGCGGCGCTGCGCGATTCCGTCGACGGCCTTGGGCGCATCCTGAGCTATTCGCCGCATACGTCGAACAGCCCCTCGCCGGTACCGCTGGACGTCCCGAACCACAGCCTGCCGCCGGAGTCGTTGCGGACCACCTACAACATCACGCCGCTGTCCGCGGCCGGCTACACAGGCAAGAACACGACCATCGTGGTGTTCGCGTTCGACGGCTTCGATCAGGCCGATCTCGACATGTACGCCGACACGTTCGGCCTGCCGAAGTTCACGCCGCAGGTCATCGGTGGGCTGCCGGAGCAGCGGACCGGGGAAGCCAGCATGGATCTGCAGGTGGCCCACGCCATCGCTCCCGATGCCCGCAAGGTGCTGGTCAATGCCCGCTCGACGGTCGAGGGCGGCGGCACCTATGTCAAGATCGCCGAGCTCATGGAGTCGGTCGATCGGCAGTTCCCCGGCGCGGTCTGGACGCTGTCGATCGGGTGGGGATGCGACCGGCTGATCACCGCCGCCGACCTGGCACCCATCCGGGAGGCGATCACCGCCGCGATGTCCCGCGGCACGACGGTGTTCGATGCCAGCGGCGACCTGGCGGGGCTGGAATGCAAACGCGGACACGACTGGTCGGCGCCGCCGGGGCCCTCCGATGTCGGCCTCGACGCCGTCGCGTCGCTGCCCGAGATCACCAGCGTGGGCGGCACCACGTTGTCCACCGACGAGAACTACCGGTGGCTCGGTGAGCAGGTCTGGACCGACGTGCCCCTGACGCAGGGCAGCGGCGGCGGCGTCTCCAGCCTCTTCGACCGCCCACCGTGGCAGGCCGGCGTCACCACCACCAACAACACGCTGCGCAGGCTCACCCCTGACGTCGCGGCGGTCGCCGACAAGGACACCGGTGCGGTGATCGTCGTAGGCCAGCAGTTGGCAGTCGGCGGCGGCACGTCGCAGGCGGCGCCGATCTGGGCCGGTATCGCTGCGGTGATGAACCAGTATCTGACGGCCAACGGCGGGCGGGCGCTCGGTGACCTGAACCCACTGCTGTACCGCCTGGCCGCCGGCGCCGCCCGGCCCGGATTCCACGACATCACCCTGGGCACCAACGCGGTGGCGGTGGCCGGTCCGGGATACGACATGATCACCGGGCTCGGCAGCCCGGACGTCGACAACCTGGTGCGCAACATCCTCGACCTGCAGCGGGGGCCGCGATGAGCGAGTCGGCCACCCCAACCATGTCTTGCCGGGTATGCGGGCACAACGTCCCGGTCGGCCGGTTCTGCGGGTGGTGCGGTGCGTTTCTGACCCACAACCGCGGCGACGGGCCCGATTGGCTGCGGGTGCGCGAATACGCCGCCGCGCCGGGGGAGAACGTGCTGCAACCGTCGATCGTCAGCACGATGTTCCCGCATCTGCCGGACCGGTCGCAGGGCACGTTCCGGGTGGGGCTGCTCCTGGTCGTCACGATGCTGGTGGTGTGCTGCACGCTGCACTGGTACATCGCGATGGTGGCGATCGCGACGTTCGCACCGCTGCTGCTGCTGGCGATCTACATCGTCGACACCGGTGTCATCGGTGACGTGCCGCGCTGGGTGTGGGTGCTGACCGTCGCACTCGGTGCCGTGGTCGGCGTCGTGTGGGCGTATTTGACCAGTGCCATGCTGGCCGAGTCGTACAGCCTGGGATTGGGCACCGAGGTACCCACGGCCGAATTGGTGCGCATCGCGGTTGTGATCCCGGCCGGCGGTCTGCTGTCGATGCAACTGCCGGTGGTCCTGGTCCGGCTGATCCGCCCGCCAGTCCGGGAATCGTTGTACGGCTTCGTGATCGGTGTTCTCGGGGCCACCACGTTCACCATCGCCGCGACGATGAGCCGAATCCTTCCGCAGCTCGGCAGCGGACAGTTGACCGGCGAGCAACCCGTCGGAGACCTATTGCTGGAAGCCACCGTGCGCGGTGTCACGATGCCGTTGGTGGCCGCGTCGGTGGGCGGCCTGGTGGGTGCCGGGCTGTGGTACTCGCGCCGCGACGGCCCCGACCGACACGGCAGACGAATCGTGGTGGGCGCGCTGGGACTGTCGGCAGGGGCGGCGGTCTACGCCATCGTGGGGCTCATCGAGGCATTCCGGATGCCGCCCAGCCTGCAGGTGCTGGTACATCTGGCGCTGGCGCTGGTGGCAATGCTGGCCTTGCGTGTGGGGCTGCAGCTGGCGATGCTGCACGAACGCCAGGAGACCACCCACCCAGACCTGCCGATCGCCTGCCCCGACTGCGGCCATGTCGTACCCGACATGGCGTTCTGCCCGGCGTGCGGGGTCGCCGCCCAGGCGGCGTCGCGGGCGTCGCGTGCGGCTCGCCGGCAGGACCGTCCGCAACCGAGCGCCGAGCCGGTGGCCTCATGATGCGCGAGTTGTATCCGGGCTATTCGACTCCGTCGGCGTCCTATGCGGCCCCGGCGCCCCGGTACACCCCGGTGTGGCGGCTCCTGCTGGTCCTGGGGGCGGGCCTGGCGCTGGTCGCAGGCGCGATGACGACGGCGTCGGCGTTGGCCACGAAGCCGACCGTCACGTACTCCTGCCCGCCGGACTGCGGACGTCCACCCACCGGCGTGCCCGTACAGGCCAGCCCACGCTTCACCGCTGCCGACGGCGGCTTCACGGTGTCCTACCCCTCGCCGGGCACCGCCTACGACATCACGCTCGAAGTCGACGGGGTCACCGCGGAATACACCGGTGGCGACGGCGGCACGATGGAGCTGTTCGGTGTCCCGGCGCAGGGCCGCACCGCCGAACAGGTTCTCGACGATCTGATCGGCGACAAGCAACCCGATGCCACGGTGGCCTATGTGCTGCCGAACGCGACGGTGGGGTATCAGCTCGGTTTCGGCGAGGTGCTCGACGTGTATCCGCAGAGCACCAGCGGGGTGTCGAAACGCATCCGCATCGTCGTGATGGCCGCCGTCAAGAACGATCTGGCGCTTGTCGGCGCGGCGATCGGCCCCTATCACAAGTTCGGTCCGGGTGATGGTCCAGGACCGCCGTCGGGGGCGAACCTCGAACTCGCCGAAGACCTGGGCAAGTACGTGAACAGCTTTCTGTGGAAAGGCGATCCGCCCCGCTGATCACATCTCCGGGTCACATTTCCACGAACGGAGCGATCCCGCCGATCGGTGCCCGCAGCTCCTTGACTTCGTCGTCGAACGTCGTCGCCTCGTTGCGGGGGAATTTGTAGTTGGGGTCCATGTCCCGGCGCAGCCGCTCCCACATGTTGATCCGCAGCGCTCGGGCGAACTTGGCCTTCGGAAAGCCCAGAGACGTGCCGTCGACGGCACTGGTGAAGGCCACGCCGAACTCGGATTCGGCCGTGGCGTTCACGCTGACAAGCGATTTCGCCCACAGGTTGCCCGAACCGGTCAGGACGAAATCGTCGTCGAAGATCCAGGTTTTGGTGTGCACGAAGTTGTCGTAGAACGTGATCTTCGAGCCGTCCTCCATGGTCATCTCCTGCGGTTTGGTCACCGTCTGCAGCAGCACCGGCGGGTTCTTCGGATTGGCCAGTGTCTTGACCATCACGTCGCGGGCAGCAGGATCGGGTGGTCGGGGAGTCATGGACCGGTGCGCGGCGACCACGACGAGCTTCACGCCGTTGGCCACCCGCTCGGCCAGCAGGCGTTCGATCGTGTCGGGCAGGTCGGGCAGATCGGAGCGCGCCCTCGGTGAGGATCCACCGGTCGGGTTCGTCCTTTTCGGTGCCGGCGCCATGGCCTGGAAGAACTGCTCTTCGAGATAGATCGTCGTCTTGGCGTTGCTGATCGCGTTGCACAGCAGCGCGTAATACGTGTGGTCACCGTCTTTGGCGTAGGTGCGTTTCCAGTTGGTGGTGTCGCTGGGGAACGGCGGGTAGGTGCGGACGAACTGTACCTGGTGTGCCGCTGCGCTCGACGGCGGCAGGATCTGCGTGGTCGCGCTGAGCCCGCCGAGCGGCGGTTTGACCGATTCCCACCGCTCTTCGAGTGTCTTGCGGCCGAGTTCGGCTCCCACGCCGACGATCTCGGCCATCACGTCATGCCATCCCCGCCTGCCGAGCGCCAGGTCGATACCCCCGACGAACAGGTGCGAGCTGGACTTGAGTTTGATGTACACCGCCTTCTGGTGATGTGACGATCCGGCCGGGAGTTGGTCGTCGAGTACGGCATCGATCTTCTTGTCCGTCGCCTGCGTGACCTGTGCAGGGCCGTCGTTGAGGGGATTGACCAGCATCCGGACCCGCGCTTTACGGCCCCGCGCCGAATCGAGGAAGGTGATGAGCTGAGGGAAGCCGCCGAACTTCTCGGTCAAGATCATATCGAGGGCGAATTCCCAACCAGCCATGATGATCTCGTCATTCTCACCGGCCTGGGAGATCAGCGCGGCAAGCCGGTCGTAATACGCGACCCGGGTGACGTGCATGTTGATGGCCGCCGTTGCGACGGTCTGGAAACACCATTCGTCGGTCGAGCCGGGGCCGCCCAGCGGGAGAAACCAACCGCCGCTCAACGCTGCCGTCCCGTCTTGGGATCGTAGGACACCTCCACGGGAACCACCTGGTCGGTGGGCAGCACCTCGATCCACTGGTCGAAGACCTCGAAGTCCTCGGTGCCCGGTTCGGCCCGGAAGCCGCCTTGCAGTGGATAGAACCCGTGCTCGTAGACCTTGTCGACGGGAGTGGCCGACACGCGATTGTCGTCGTTGATCTCGTCGGACGGATAGCGGCCCACTTTGACTGAATCCGCGTGCTTTTCGGCGACGACATCGCAGAGGTGGTTGATCGCGTCGCGCACGGTCACCGACGGCCCGGAGTGCGGTATCTGCGCGAGCTCGTCCGGCGGGGCGATGTACTTGTCGTCGAGGCCGTCGGTGCCCTCGACGTGTAGGCGCTGCAGCCAGTTCATCGCGGCCCGTTCCTTTCCGGGGCGGATCGGGATGACCGCCTTGACCCACGGGGCGTTGAGGAAGGAGTTGCGCAGGTTGTCGCCGTCGAGTTGCAGCAGCCAGCCCAGTGACGCGCCGAGCTTGGCGGGCCTGGATTCCTCGGTGATGTAGTAGTTGTCGACGCGGTTCTCGGCACCCCAGTTCACGGTGTCCATGGCGGCCACGGCCTTTTTCGCGAGCGCGGCGCTCGCACTGGTCACCACGTTCTTCATGGCATCGGATTTCAGCTCGCCGAAGATGGTGGTGGTGGCCGTCGCGCTGCCGCCCGGGGTGATGTCCGACGGCTTGCGCATACCGCCGAGCGACTGGTGGCTGTGGTGCAGGCGGGGCCGCCACCATTCCGGGGCCACGAAGTACAGCATCTTGTCGACGTCGAAGATGGTGTTCAGCAGTTCGGAGACGACGTGCCGGGTGCGGTCGTCGGGCATCGGCAGATCCTTGGTCAGCATCTCCTGGATCAGGCTGCGGTACACCACGATCCGCTCCTCCTCGCGGAGGTCCTCGAATTTGCGCGGCTCGATGTTGCTGGTCTTGTTGATCCGGTCCCGGGCCGCCTCGACGAACGCCTTCTCGTATTCGTGCCGCGTCTGCTCGTTGAATTTCTCGGTGGCCGCCGTGTTCTTGGCGTTGACGTCGTTGCGCGAGGCGGCCGTCGGGTGCCACGTCACCTTGGCGGTCACCCGCAGCGGCGCGACGTTGCGGAAGTTGACGTGCTCGAGGTGGATCCCGAATGAGATACGGCCGGGTGTGTCCTCCATGACGTCGACCACCGAGATGTCGATATCGTTGCCGCCGTAGTCGAATTCGATGATGCCGTCCTCGATCTTGCCGTCCGGGCCGAATTCGTAGTTCGGTTGGTCGCACACCGCGATCAGGCCATCGAAGTCGTCCTGGATCTTCTCGGGGTCCCCTTCGTTGTCGTCGAGGTTGACCTCTTTGCCGTCCTTGTACGCCTCGTCCATGTCGTCTTCGGGGATGGTGTCCTCGGTCTTGGGCACGAACGGGATGTCGATGGGGTGCTCGGTGACGATGGGCGTGGGCATCGGAATGGCTTCCGGTGGTGGGATTGCACCCACCTCGGGACCCTTGGCCAGGTGCACCATGTTGGCCACACC